>JAUWFP010000088.1 GCA_030606845.1 Anaerolineales bacterium
ACAGCAGCTCGAGGCTTGGTTTCAAACTTGAGCCAGATCTATCCTGGCTGGTGGGTTGTCGGCGTTCTGTGGGGGGAGGGGGAGGGCCATGTCTGGTTTGACAGGCTTGACTTCGTCAGCCTGAAGCTCTGCGAGGCTTTCTCGCCCCGCTGATTTGTTTTTCTTCCAGGTCTTTCCTCTCGCTTGTCGTTTTGTATTGACTTCCCCGAGTCAGGCATACTACACTTCTAATACCTTCTACACGTGTTTTCTTGAAAAATAAATAGTGAAATAAATACCGTCCAAGACCGGGGCTTTGCTATGCGAGGAATTGGACTGCATTATTTCCCCAATGATATCCCCATAGCGATCCCCCCAAACACTGCTCATCTCACATATCCACCCTCTAACCTAATCCAATCGAACAGAAAGGAGGCACGATGAATGTTGCTCAGCAAATTGCCTGCGTTCTTACTGCAATCGCATTTGTGGCCGTGTTGGTGGTGTTGATCAAATACTGGTACGCGGTGCGATAGTGTCGTTTACATTTCAATAAAGGTATTTGATATTCCCCTCTCTGTTGAGCCCGAGAATCCCAGCTGATATTGCGGGTCCTTGGCGCAGCTCTACGCTCAAATGAAACAACTGAATATCGATGAATTAGAAGCCGGGGTTTCCTGCCCCGGCCGCTTGCATTTAAGCCCACGGAGGAAAAGTCATGAACACAGTCTCGCTTCTCCTGTATGCGATCTTCTTAGCGTTCTTTTTGCTGATGTCGGTTCCCACCGTTATTGCTTGTTACAAATATTGGTTTAGGGGCGGGAAGCTGTTAAGTGAGCGGTTGGATGCACACTTCAGATCCCTTCCACACGCTCATGCTCATCAAAGGAGGAAGATATCGGAAAGGAATCCAAGCCTGTCTCGTACCAAGTCCAAATCAATCACCAATCAGTCAACGCACCCCATCCGTACCCATAACTCGATTGAAAGGAGGTAGTGGAGACCTAAGATACGAAAATGCACCATTTGTGTGTCAATAAGGCGGCCCTGTGATCAGATTTCTTCGCCATGGCTTTGTGGGCTCTCTGGTCGGGGCATGACGTGTATCCCTGCATCCCGCTGAGTCTGTTAATTCAGCGGGCAAAGAAGACCAATACGAAAAAGGAGTCGGCCATGCCGGCATTGCTATGGTTCATTGGCACAACAGCCATGCTGCTTTACCCGTACTTCCATACCGTCTGGTAATCACCGCTTATTGACATACACCCAGTTCAATCAACCGATACCTGAACGAGATTAGCCCCGGCCCTTTCCGGGGCTTTTCGCATTTAGGCCAACTTGGAGGTTGGCGATGTCAAACAACGATGAAAATAAAAATCAAAGCTTACAGGATCTCGATATTGTCTCGCCGGAGATGATGACTCAAATCAACGGCGCGGTTATGGAGGGTCAAGAGAAGATCTCTGAGTCGTACCTCTTCCGGTCGGCTTACTCCTTTGCGGAATTTGCGGCCTCCTGCGAATTTGCAGAGCTTTCTGGTTTGCGGATCGTGAATTAAGCGGTCCGCTTCTACAACCGAAGAGTACGCTCATTTATGGGTCGAACACCGCCGATCTCGCGATCGGTTTTTTCGTTCCTGCAGATAAGAAAGACACCACTTTCCATTCAATCGAGCACCCAGCCCCCATTTCTACAAAAGAAAGGAGACGCCGCCATGTTTGGTATCGCACACCAGGATGCATTTCGATTGCTTCGAAAGAAACGCCTTCTTTCCGTGCTCCAGTCAGACTCGTTGGGTGTTATCTGCAAGCTGACAGACGCCGAAGGTCAACCATTCCACATCAAAGCCAAGAAGATTCGTCGGATGCTGGCCGGAAAGCAATACCGGGCTTTATGTGTGTCTGGTGAAAACGGAGACGGCAACGCCTTTTTCGTGCGCTCCGATGAGCTTGTGGCTCTCGACCCCCTAGATGGCAGATATGTGATTCTGTCCCCCCTGTTGGAGGTCCTCAACACAGAGCACGGGGATCGAGTCTTCTCGGGGAACGCAAATTAAGAATCGCCCCCACCTTTCAAATCAAATGCACCAGGTCAAGCACAGTGTGCCAGTACGGCGCATTATTCCAAGGAGGCTCCATGCCCATTCTGAAGATTCTTATCCATGAATTGCTTCTAAGGCTTTCACTTTGTGTACGCGTTGAAACGATCTGGGTCGACAACAAACGCCGTTTCACATCACAGCTAAACGATCGCAACGGGTCGCGCGTTTATGAAAGCCCATTTTGCCCCAGCCGGTTAAAGGCCCGCCAGCTTGCTTATGAGTATCGCGATTTCTTGGTCCATAAGCGTCGCAGGTATTTTGAACGGGCAAAGGTTTAATCAGGGAGACGAGGATGTTCGCTCAGATAGAGATCAATGTTCTCGACAGGACAGATAACACGCAAACGCTGGACGTGAAGATTTTCAAGGACGGTGCTTGCCCGGAAGCCTCAATGCTGTTGAGAGGCCATTTCAACCTTTGCGGCCATGAATGGAGGTCGAAGGAAACGAGCGTTGATGCAGTTATGGAAGCCGTGCGCAGCACCTTGCGATGCGGCGAACGCTTCCTGACCGGGCACCTGCTGGATATCGCACACAACACGAATGCACACGTCATCGTCTCGGTGCGCTAAGGTAGGTGGTGAACCCCTAAGAGAACTCGGTTTTTGACAACTCTAACCATACGTGATGGGTGCCCCTATCCAGGATGGGGGCACCCCGATTCAAAAGGAAAATTCAAATGAAAACGATTGAACACGAGGGCAGGTACGTTATCCTGATGAAGGATGCCGAATCGATGAACGGATCGCAACCAGAGCGTTTCCTTGCGCGGGGCAGGGCGGGACTCTATCAGGATACTCCGAAAAACGCGACACAGGTGGACGTCCCAACGCTCATTCAGAATATCAACGCGCTGGGAGACGAGATCAAGTGTCAGCTCGTGGCCATGGACGAAGAAGTGGATCTGGTCTTGACCGCGCTGATTGCAGGCGAGACCGTCTTCTTTTTGAGCCTCCCGGGTGCTGCGAAAACAACCCTTGCTCGCCTGATCGCTCAAGGCATCGACGGCAACTTCTTCCGCAAGAACCTCACCGCCGATACCAGCAGGAATGACATCTTTGGTCCTCTTGATCCAGAGAAGATCAAACAAGGCCAGTGGGGGAGGAAGCTGGCTGGCCTTGCAACGGCAACCGTTGCTAATGTAGACGAAGTATTTAGAGCATCGGGTCCAGTTCTGGATATGCTGCTTGAGGCCCTCGAGGAGCACACACTCGCCGAACCGGACACCATCCATGAGCTTCCGCTCGTGCTGGGGATCTCCGCCAGCAACGAGCTGGTCAACGCAACCATCCACAACGCCTTCTGGGACCGACTTATCATCCGCAAGGAGGTTAGCTATCCGACGCGAGCCGAGGATTGGGAAGTCCTGCTCTCCAGCCCGCATGGGACGGTTCCCATTAAGACTCGTATTGATCCAACCGAGATCATGCTGGTTCAGGGACTGGTTGAATTGATGGCAGGCGATCTTCCCGCTGAAATCGTCAAGCGCATGACGCGGATCAAGCTTCAGCTTGACAAACGCGGCATCCCGGTATCACCCAGGAGATTTCTCGCCTGGGCACGGGTTGCAACAGCAAGTTCGATACTTCTCGGCCAAACGCCATTGGGCTCAAAATCCCTCATAGTTGGCCAGCATATTCTTTGGATATCTCAGGAGGACATTCCCGAGGTGCGTGATATTGTGGGCCGCTTGAGTGATCCCGAACGCGGCGTTCTTCTGGCGGCCGCAGCGGATCTCGAGCACATCCTTGCCAACCTTGATAACGAGGACACTACGCTTGAGCACCTTGTCCAGTGGCAGGCCAAGATACAGAAGCACCAGAAGCTGATCGAGGCAAAAGTAACCGCCCTCGACCTCTTCAACGAAAAAGAAAAACTAACCAAACAATTCCAGGACGCCGGAGCATCCATGATCGAGCGTTCGTCCGAGCTCATGACCGCCGTTTCGATGCAGAGTCAGGGCACCTGATGTACAGGAGGGTTGAGTATTATGACCGACATCATTAGCTCCGATTTGTCCACATTGGATGCTGAGGAGTATTTAATCGATCCTCCTGAAACTGTCTGGGAGGATGTTTTATTGGTCGACCACATCAGCTTCCTCGACATCAAGGACCTGGAGATTATGGCGCGGGCTCAGGAAGCGACCAACCAATATAGCGAGTCCATCCCTCGAGAAGCGTGGATGGGCCTGTATGCCCCCATAAACCCTTTGAAGAAGACAGTTTCTGATTCGATGTGTGTTGCGAAGAACATCTTTCAGCGGGCGATAGAGATGCCTGAGTGGAAGCGCCTTCAGTCCTGTGCCGGCATGGATCCAGTAGCGGCCGCATTCGGCGCGGCCCATTTCTCAAAGGAGCTTATCAACAACCTTCCCCCGGAAGTCAAAGATAGGATGGAGGAAGCCCAGCAGGACCGCAATCAGGTATCCCAGCTAGAGAATCGAATCCAGGCGCTCCGGATGGTTGCCGATTCTATAGGCGATGCTGGAGAGCAAAACGGACAGGGCAACGAACAACTGCAGGATCTTCAGCAGCAAGCCGATGACCTCGAGTCTTGTTTGGCACAAGCCGTGGCAAAGGTCCATCAATCTTCACAGGCTGCCGCCGAGGCCATGGACAGGGCAGAGGCGAGGGTGCGGCATGCGATGGCCCAGGCCACGAGCAAATCGGCGGATGATCTTTCGGATCTGAAGGATGCGGCACAGGAGTTTGGTTTTGGATGGGGGTTCGCTGGAGGCGCAGGTGCAACCAGAGAGCAAATTGAAGGACTGCACGAACTTGCCGACTTCCTTAGAAAATCCAAGTATCTGAAGATGATCCTTGATACGTTAGGATGGGCGAAAAAGATGGTCTCGGCCGAGCGTAGAAAGTCCAAGCATGGACGGGAGCGCTTCACCCATTTCCGGGTACAGGATTTGGAGATGGAGTCACTCGCCCCTCAGGAAATCTTGAACATGCTTGCATTTCCTGTTGGATCCGACATTCATACGGACTTTCTCTGCCGCGCACTTGATGGAGATCTCCTTCACGCTCAGTATGAGGGCGATGATCATGCGGGGCGAGGCCCAATGGTTTATCTAAGAGACGAGTCGGGTTCTATGAGAGGTTGGCAGCGCGCCGTGGCTTGCGCCGTGCAACTCGCATTGATGTTTGAAGCGCGTAAGGAAAACCGCAGGTTCATCTCCATTCCTTTCTCGGGTGAGGGCCAATATGCAGTTTATGACCCCGGACGCCGTCCTGACCCCATGGAGCTTCTGGAGCATCTCGAATTAACCTATGGGAAAGGAACGGAGCCTTTTGCACCTCTCATGGAGGCAATACGATTGATCAAGGAGGACGAATCGTTGCGGGAGGGGGATGTCCTGTGCCTGACTGACGGCCAATTTGGCAGACCCCCAGATGAATTCTTGGAACTCCTTGAGGAGGCCAGGGAGGATCCAGGCCTCAGGGTGGTAGCCGTGGTGATCAACGGAAGAAAGGGACAGGCCGATTTCGCCGATAAAGTCATCATGATTGGTGACATCTTCCGCGAAAGAGAGAGGCTGGCAGAAGCGATTTCGGCGGTTCTCTAAGGAGCGGGAATATGAAACTCGTAACAGCGGGACCAGGTGCTGGGAAAACCAAGCGCCTGGTCTCTGAGATTCAAAAAAGGCTTGATCAGGGAATCTCGCCCTACACGATTATTGCCACCACATTCACAAGGGAGGCTGCCAGGGAAATCGAAGATCGTCTCGGTGGGGAGGTCGCAATCCGCACACTTCATGGGCTCGCATACTGGATCATACGTCTATCGAGGCAATCTCGAGGGGACGCGGTTCCACGGGTCATCTCCGATGAGCGTGCAGCTGCGCTCATGGAACGAGCCTCCAAGGAGCTTGACATCAAGTATATGGAGCCGAGGCAGGTTCTCGAGGACCTTGCCAGAACGCGGGAGAAAGGGGGGAAGATCGAAGCGCTGCACCCGCAAGCCCAGGGGGCCATAGAGCGGTATTTTCGCATCCTGAGTTCCGAGAATCTACTGGACTTCACCGGCCTCCTCGACGAAGCCAAGAGAGAGTTGGAGAACCCGGAGTTGAGACAGTTTTTCAGAGGGCAACGCATATTTGTTGACGAATCCCAGGACATCAACCCCATCACAGAATGGCCGATGCTGGACACGCTCCGGGAAGGCGCCGACGAGTTCGTCATGTTTGCCAGCCCTTCCCAGCAGATCTACGGCTTCAGGGGCGCAGATTGGGAAGAACTCTATGCCAAAATCCCGGTTGGTCACGCGGTCGAAACAATGCGTCAAAATCATCGCAGCACGCCAGAGATCATCCATGCTGCTGCTCCGCTCGCCGGTGAGGATGCAGACTCGATGGAGGCTGTCAGGGCATCCCTGGGACTACCTGTTTTGGCAGTGGATGCTCTGAACCCAGAAATGGAAGCCGATTTCGTTGGTCGGCAGATCGGAGAGTGGATAGAGGCGGGATTAGAGGCAAGCAAGATCGCCGTGCTTGCCAGAGTCCACACTGTACTGAACAACATCCAGATGGCGCTTCGGACACGTGACATCCCGTATCAACTTGTAAGCGGACGGCGGAGTCTCTTTCATAGAGAAGAGACCCAGGCTGTGCTCGGATATCTTCTGCTTGCGCTGGACCCGATGGATGACACCGTTCTTGAGGCGATTGTCAACTTCCCTCCACAGGGCATCGGTGTCCGAACGCGCAATGCATTGCGCGGGGACGAATACCTTCGGTGGGATCACTTTTTCAAAGCACTTGCTAATCCCAAGCAATACCGGGAGCAGGTGATCCGTCGAGTTCTCAGAATTATGGATCTCCGGGAACGCTTTGAGGAGATTGTCGGGTCGGGATTGCCCCTTCTGGAAACGGTCAGTAGGGTCATCGAGCTGAGCGAGATACCTGGCTACCTCACGAGCGAAGGTGACTTCCAGGCTGCAGGAGCCGTTGGCGATCTGTTAAATGCAAGCGAAGAATTCGGCACTCTTGAGGAGTTCGTTGAATACCTCGATTCAGAGGTTCGACGACCTCGTGAGGCCGAGGGGGTTCAGTTATCCACCTTGCATTCATCGAAGGGTCGCGAGTGGGCCGCCGTGATCGTACCCGGCTTTCGGGACGGATTGCTGCCACTTGATGGTTCCGATATACGCGAAGAGCAAAATCTTGCCTTTGTGGGGATGACGAGGGCTAAGGATCGGCTGATTCTCACCATGAATCGCTCTTTCCCCCCAAGCCCTTTTCTGGCTCGGCTGCCCGTTCAGATAGCGCAATGGCCGTTGCGCTAAAAGCCTTGAAATCGATCAACCCAGAGCTCACAATGGGAGGAGGCGAATTATGGACGAGAAACCCGATTTACTGGCTACTCTCAAGAGTGCTGGCGTAGCCCTGCCGAGGAACACAGGTCGCCCGTTCTTCGTGCTCTGCCCTTTCCACAATGATCGGAAGAGCCCCAACTTGCGCGTCGACCCCAATCAGGGTGTTTTCTACTGTCACGCATGCGGCGCAGGGGGCGATGCTATAAGCTTTGTTGGGCTTCAGCTCTTTGGCCCATCCTTTAATAACCGTGACACCGATATGTTCAGAGAGGTCATGACTCACATCGAGGGAAGGGGCATACCCCAGGTAGAGTACAGACCCCCGCGTCGCCCCAAGAGACTGACCCAGGAGATTGTTCAAGTGCTCACGCTCGCCGCCCGCATCTACCACCTGGCCTTGCTGGGCAAAGCGGGGAAGGGGGCTCGCAAGCATTTACAGGACCGAAAGATAGACCTTGCTACCATCCGTAAACATAGATTGGGCTATGCCGGACCGGGCTCATTGGTTGGCGCGCTGGCTGGCTATCCACCCTCCTTGCGTCATGCGGCGGAAGAAGCGGGTCTTTTCATAACAGACCAAAAAGGAAAACCCAAGGAACTCCTTGCGAGGAGGGTTATATTCCCCGATTTGATG
>JAUWFP010000163.1 GCA_030606845.1 Anaerolineales bacterium
GGGGGGACCAGCATCTTCGAAGGCGAAGTTACCCAGACCATAGATGATCGCGCCGTCACTGAAGAGTTCAATAGGCTGCAAGACATGTGCGTGATGCCCGATCACGAGCTTAGCCCCAGCTTCAATGGCGGCATGAGCCGCGGCTACCTGGGGCGGACTTGGTTGAACGACGTTCTCATACCCGCTGTGCAATATCACCACTACGAGGTCGGCTTGTAAGAGGGCAGCGGCGACATCGGTTCGGATGCGATTTGGATTGGCCCATGCGACCCCGGCATAATTCTCGCCGGCGATCCATGTCCGGGTGTCAAACCCCCGATATTCGACAGGCACGTCCACATAAGCCAGGAAGGCGAGATTGATGCCATTCTTCTCGAAAATGACCGGGCGGTGAGCGGCAGCACCATCTGCTCCCGCTCCGACAGTATTAATCCCACGCGCCTCCAGAAGATGGATCGCTTGCATCAACCCTTCCGCACCGTAATCCATGGCGTGGTTGTTTGCCAGGGAGAGCAAGTCGAATCCTGCCAGCGATAAGGTCTCAACCGTCTCTTTTGGAGCACGGAAGGTATAACCCTTGTTCTCGGGTGTACCCAGATCACCGAGTGCCGATTCGAGGTTCCCGATAGTTATATCGGCGGTAGAGAGCGTGTCTTCAACCAGCGCAAAGGGGTAGCCCACATCACCGGCAAGCACTGCCTCCCCGAGCGCACGATCCAGCATCACATCGCCAACTGCCGCAAGGTGGATGACTACGTCAGTTGTCAGTTCCAGGTTCAACCAAGGGGCCAGTTCTTCAGCGGCGCTCTCGAAACCCGGCGAGCTGTGCAGAGACCATTCATCCCGCAGCGGGTAATTCGGATCGGAAGGATGGCGGCCATCAACAAGGAGCGATCTCATATTTGGGGTAAATTCCGACCAATCCGTCACGGCAACATAGGGGCTGCCTTCTATCAGAATCTGTTCCGCCTCAGACAACGAGATCTGCACCCACGTGCTTGAGAGCGGGACCGCCAATGAAAGCGGTCGGCTCCCGGCTGGGACACCATCTGAATCGTGCAGCAACACGAGGTCGAATATGTCTTGCTGGAGGTTGTCGCTCAGTTCAGCTGACGATGTGACATCCCAGCCCCAGCTTGATCCTGACTCGGTTAAGTGCTCGACGGCTTGCTCGGCTGCTTGCAGCCATTGTGGCGGTACACCGAGGATAAGAGGTTGTGGGAGCTCTGATGTGGGAGTCGGCTCGGGCGGGGGTGGATTATTCGTTGGTGTGATAACTGCAGAATGGGCTTGCTCCGCAGCGGGAGATGCAATCATTTCCGGCGTTGAGACCGGGGGCAGAGTTAACTGGCAGCCCGACAACGCCAGCAGCGTCACAAGAAGGATAGAACAATGCAGGTTAGCGCGTCGTCGCAAAGAAACCAGGTTCATGGAAACGCCTTCACGAGAATTGAGAGATAAACCAATTGGATGAGATTATACGACCGTTCGGCTCATGCGCCGATGATAAAGCAAACTTGCATCTGCGTAAGAGAAGACAAAGAAGCTGGGGCAGGATGCAGACCCGCCCCAGCTATTAATCCAGCGATTTCGGATCGGTGGGATATGGTTACTGACTGAAAACCAACGGTTCGAGTTCCTCCTCGATGACCTTGACCACTAAATCGTCGAGAGAGAGGACGCTGTAGTCATCGACATGGTGGGTTGTGTCATCTCCGGGACCTCCGCCCGCGCCATAGGTGAGGAAGAGGAATTTGCCGCCTGTCATCTGCGCTAACTGGCGGAAGATGTATTCCCCCTGGTCATCGAGCCCGCTTGAAGCGAGCGGGATGATTTTGATGCCGTCTTCGGTCGCGTTGAAGATCTCTTGAGCGTAATCGTAATCTTGACTGTAATCGAGATGCGGTGGGGCATCGGCGATCAAGAAGATGAGGCTGACCGTCTCTTCGACGCGCCATTCCGGAAGGTGAAGCGCGCTGTGCAAGCCCTCGTTCATACTCTCGGGGTAATCACCGCCGCCTTCAGCGATGACCTGCGCGAGCTCATCTGTGAATGCTTGGATATCCGACGTGAAATCGAACGTGCGGCTGATGAAGAGATCCCCACGATCGCGGTAGATCGTCATCCCGAAACGCACATTTGGCGCGGAGGGTAAGGCGTGAATGCGTTCAGATACGCTGATCATATTGTCTTTGAGCTGCTGGATTTCATCACTCATGCTGCCGGTGGCGTCGATCAGGAAGAGCACGTCCAATCGAACCGGGTCGGTCGCTGGGCGAGCGTCAAGCGTCAGATTATGCTCCCGAGTCTCGCCGTCTACTTCAAGCGCGACCTCGTGGCCATTCTTTTCAGCTTGTATGAAGTAACCCTGCGCCTCCCCCCCGTCGATCGCTTTCGGGAAGAAAAGCACACGACCGTCAGATGTTGTTTGCAGCTGGGATAGCTCGTGGCCATCTGCATCGCTGATTGTCACCACGGCTCCTAAAATTGGATGGCCGTCCGAATCCGTCACCCGGATAATGTGACGTTCGCTGACATCAAGGTCGTGGACGAGAATGCCCGATTCGGTGAAGCGCTGGCGATAGAGCAGGTAATCGTCCCACTCGGCATTGTCGTCTACGCTCCCGGCGCGCATCGATGCGTACTGGTTCGAGCGTTCGGGAGAAGATAGAGGCTTCTCAGTATCCGTAGAGATGGAGGGTTCTGGTGGGGCAGCGCCGAGCGCCAAGCTGGATCCAGATTCCTCCAAATAGGCGTCATCCGCCGAAGCTTCATACCCCGTCCAACCACCTTTGTTGTCCCAATCAACCCACCCGCCCGTTCGTTCGTCGCGCGCGGCGGGTTGGAAGAGAGAACAGGCGTTGAGGAGCAGAAGGGTGAGCACGGTGAGGAGTGTGAGTCGATGTAGGTTCCTTTTCGTCTTCATGATTATCTCCATTCGTTCAAAAGTGGACCCTCATGTTTGAGACGAAAGGGGATGTGGAAAGGTTCCCGGAGGAAGGGTTAAAGACCGCATGAGAATATGGGTGATGAGGGAAACTCTGTTGACAGTGAGGGTGAATTAAGCATAATTATGAAGTAGAATTGACATATAAAGGCTAAGACTGAGGAAAGTAGGCGGACCGAACTCGCCAGAGAGACCGGGGCGTGGCTGGAACCCTGGCCCGAGAGAGTCCCGCTGAAGTTCCCTCATGAGCCGCCCGGGGGAACGCCTCGCAAGAGGCCAGTAGTTCGGGCCGGAACCCCACCGTTAATGACGGGGACCTGATCGCCGTATGTTGGGATTTGCAGCGGCGGCCGTCGGGATTGAGAGGACCTTTCGGGGTCAACAAGGGTGGTACCGCGGGATTGCTCTCCCGTCCCTTGATCGGGCGGGGGCGTTTTGTTTAAAGCGCCGTCTGCAATGGCGCGTGTTAATGGAAAGGAGTCTCCATGCTGAAACGACTGGACGAACTTGAACAAAAAGCGTTAAAGGACCTGGAGGAAGCGTTGGACGAACCCACGCTTCAAGCCTGGAAAGTTAGCTACTTAGGGCGTGGGGCCGAACTGGGAAAGATCACAGAAGGTCTGCGGGAGCTGTCGAAAGAGGAGCGCCCTGCTGTTGGGCGGCGTGCGAACGAGGTCAAGAAGGTGCTAGAAGCCGCCTATGAAGGGCGCGAAACGGCCATGCAGCAAGTTGCGGTAGAAAAAAGCTTGAGGGAAGAACGACTTGATGTCACCTTGCCCGGCCGCAGCGTGTCGCGCGGCAGGATCCACCCCGCCAACCAGATGCTTCGCCGTGTCTATGCGATTTTCGCCGAGATGGGCTTCCAAATCTACCGTTCACGTGAGGTAGAGACGGATGAGTATAACTTCAGCCTCTTGAACATTCCCCCTTTTCACCCTGCACGGGACCTCTGGGACACCTTCTACACCAAAGGAGAGGGCGTGCTCTTACGAACGCACACGTCTCCAGGGCAGATACTCGTGATGCGCGAGCATGCTCCGGAGCCGATACGCGTAATCCTGCCGGGGATGTGTTATCGCTACGAACAAATCTCGGCCCGGTCGGAGATCCAATTCAATCAAGTTGAAGGGTTGGCAATCGGAAAGAACATCACCTTTACCGACCTGAAAGGAACGCTCGTCACATTTGCTCGCCGTCTTTATGGAGATGAGGTGCGCACGCGCTTTCGAGCGGGCCACTTCCCCTTTACAGAGCCCTCAGCCGAGATGGATATCGAATGCTTTGTCTGCGACGGTGAGGGATGTGGGGTATGTAAGAAGACCGGGTGGTTGGAAATTCTGGGCTGCGGCATGGTCCACCCCACCGTACTGGCGAACGGGGGCTACGATCCTGAGATGGTATCCGGTTTTGCTTTCGGCATGGGAACGGAACGGATCGCCATGAATATTCACCGCATAGACGACATCCGCAATTTCTGGGCGAATGATCTGAGATTCTTGAAGCAATTCTGAGCCCCCATCGGGCTTTAAATTAGATGATAAGGGAGGTTTCATGAAGGTTCCCATAACTTGGCTGCGTGAGTTTGTCGACATTGAACTTTCAATTCCCGAGTTGGCCCACAGGTTGACTCTGGCAGGGCTGGAGGTGGAGGAGATTCGCTTTGTTGGGCTTCCGCTTCCAGAGGAAAAAGTAGAGGGCCATACCAGTCGAAAACGGAGCATCGGAACGAATGTAACTGGACTGGCATGGGATCCCGAGAAATTCGTCGTCGGTGCGGTGTTAGAAGTCATGCCTCATCCGGACGCCGATCGCCTGGTGCTGTGCCGATTGGATGATGGTGAACAGGAACACATTGTGCTCACCGGCGCGCCCAATCTTTTCCCCTACAAAGGGCAGGGAGCCCTGAAGAATCCTCTGAAGGTAGCGTACGCACGCGAAGGAGCCACACTTTTCGATGGCCATATCGCTGGTTGGGAAACCTTCACGCTCAAGAAGGCGAAGATCCGCGGGGTTGAGTCGTATTCGATGGCATGTTCGGAGAAAGAACTCGGCATCTCCGAGGAACATGAGGGCATTATCGTCCTCGACGAGGATGCGCCGGTTGGGAAGCCGCTCGTGGAGTACATGGGCGACGCGGTCCTGGATATTGCACTCACGCCCAATGTAGCCCGCAATGCTAACATCCTCGGGGTAGCCCGGGAGGTAGCTGCGCTGACGGGGGCGGCGCTGAAAGAGCCATCCTACGAAGTCGACTGGAAGGGTCCTGGGATTGATGGGCGGGTGAGCATCGATATCCGCAACCCCGAACTGAACCCGCGCTTCGTACTGGGGCTTGTTGAGGGGGTAGAGGTTGGACCCAGCCCGTATTGGGTGCAGCTCCGCCTGCAGTTGGCAGGGATGCGGCCGATCAACAACATCGTTGATGCTACGAACTACGCCATGCTTGAAATTGGTGAGCCTCTGCACGCGTTTGACTTCGATGTCCTCGTCGAACGGTCCGGAGGAAAAGAACCGGAGATCATCACCCGGAATCC
>JAUWFP010000270.1 GCA_030606845.1 Anaerolineales bacterium
TAAGCCAATGGTATTTGAGAGCGAGATCGTATCCATTCCATAACGATCACAGATCTCCCCCATTCTCGTTATGAACGATAGATCTGTAATTCCGAGATTAGGTCCGAAACCGACTGTCGTCTCATATTCAGGACCCTTGCGTTCTATGCCATCCTTCAATTTAACTTTTCTGCCGCACGCTATCACACAACCATGGCATGCGCTGATGCCGCTTAATATCGTCTCCGCTACTTCTGATCCGGAGACATTTTCACTACCGTCCAATACACCTGACGAAAAGTATTTCTTCGGCATTAAACCAAAATAATTGAATAAATCGCTTGAGGTGGAGGTGCCAAAGTCTCGCATACTCACACTTACAAGATCATCCTTGAGCTCTCTATTTACCCGAGCCCTGATGGCTGCATATTCTCCCGGGTTATCAAGATGAATCGAACCTCGACCGCGCACGGCGATCGCCTTCAAATTCTTCGAACCCATAACGGCGCCTAATCCGGTTCGGCCCGCCACTCTTCCATGATCGCAGAGTATCAGAGCGAAGGGGATTTGCTGTTCCCCAGCGAGACCGATGCACGCCACTCGGGTTCCCGGCTGGCCTATCTCTTCCTTGATTGTTTCCTGCGTTTGGTACGTATCTGCCGCTCCCCACAGATGGCTAGCAGAACGAAGCTCTACCTGGTTGCCCTGGATACTTAAGTAAACTGGGGCTGCGGATCTACCGCGAACGATCAAGACGTCAATTCCTGCCTTGCGCAGCTCTGTTCCGAAGAAACCACCGATATTGGATTCGGCCCAGATCCCCGTCGAGGGTGACTTACCACAAATTACGGAGCGCGCCACAGCGGGTCCGCTCGTACCCGTCAATGGACCGGTTATGAAAGCAAGAGGTGCTGCAGGGCTCAGTGGATCGAGGTCTGGGGATAACTCAGGGTAAAGCAAATATGCGCCTAGACCACTCCCTCCGAGATACTTTTGAATAACGTCATTGTTGATAATTCCAACAGAATTTGAGCCATTTGAAAGATCAATCGTCAAGGAATGGAATTGGAATTTACTCATAGTTGGGGCATGTTCTTGGTCTGTCGTTGTCGAAATCGTTTGCACATTGCCACTCTCTCAGATTCACGTCTTATAGATGACCTAGTTCTTTGCAGCAATCCCGCTCATCGCGTACTCAGCCATCGCAGTTATCGTCAAGGTCGGATTAAGCCCAGGGTTAGCCTGGATGATTGAACCATCGATGATATACAATCCGGGGTAGTTGAACACCTCAAGTTCTTTATTGACCACGCCTTCCTCATCGCTGCTCCCCATCAGGCACCCCCCGAGAATATGCGCGGTCATCGATGCATTCAGTGCGCCTTCTACAATATTCCCCATTGGCAGACCATCAATCTCCGCGGCCATCGCCCGGACTACTTGATGCCCTATTGGAATTTCTGCAGGCACCTGTTTCTCCGTTCCTCGATCTGATGTCAATCCTAAACGGAAGAATGTCTGCAGGCTGCGTCCCAGTTTCACACGCATGAGATTATCCTCGGTTTGCATGATGAGGATTCCAAAAGTGCGCCGCCCCCAGGAAGGGTCGAATTTCGATTTAATAAAGGACCAGGGATGGCGGAGAACGGCGAGCAGGAGCAGCCACAATCGGTAGGCAACGCCAGCCTCACCGGCATCGGTCATTGGCGTGCCTAAAAGACGATACATAAACGACGAGCCTTCCGGATATCGAAAAGGCTCGATGTGGGTGACGTCATCAGCATGGAAAACTGTGCCAATCGCAACCCCTTCCGTATGGTTGCTGGCGGGATCTAGATCAGTTACGCCCAGGAGCGCTTCGCTGTTTGTCCTAACATTTTCTCCAAGTCTAACGGACAACTCGGGGAGCGTTCGAGATACATCTCGGCATTGCAAAAGCAGGTTCAGCGTGCCGATAACACCCGCGGCGACGATCACGTTGGTGGCATAGACTTCAGCGTTCCCGGACCGGATTTTCCGTCTAGGATTGTGGTATCGAATACGATACCGGGGGCCACCATCGACACCCTCTTTCAGCTTACTTATCTCAGTGACCTGGGCTTCTGGTCGGACCTCAACTCCAAGTTTTTCTGCGAAATACAGATAGTTCTTTGGTAGCGTATTTTTTGCGTTTTCCCTGCACCCAATCATGCAGGCGCCACAATAGGTGCATCCTGACCGTCGAGGGCCCTCGCCATTAAAGAAAGGATCATCAACCTCAACTCCCTGTGTTCCAAAATAAATCCCGACGGGAAGGTTTCTGAATGTACTCCCCCTGCCCATTTTCTGTGCTACCGACCTCATGATCTTGTCGGCTTCAGTAATGCTCGGGCTGAGTGTGCGCCCCAACATTCGCTTTGCCGTCTCGAAATGAGGGGCGAGGACAGATTTCCATTCATTAAGGCCAGCCCAGCTGCCAATCCCGTACATTTTCTCGTCCGGGTCAACAAGTACGTTCGCATATCCCAGGCTTCCTCCACCCACCCCGCTCCAACGCAGCGCCATCACGTCTCGCAAAAGTGTTAATTCCATGATTCCAAAAAAACGAAGCGCGGGCATCCAAAGGAATTTCCATAATAGCCAATTATTCTTCGGGAAATCCTCATCCTCGTAGCGTAAGCCACGTTCAAGCACGAGGACTCGATATCCCTTTTCTGCCAGGCGCATTGCAGAAACACTCCCCCCAAATCCCGAGCCGATAATGACAAAATCGTAGATCTGTTTGGATGATTGAAGTTTTGATGTCATGAATAAACCTGAACTCCTATAAGAGTAGCCGTTGGAACGCCACAACTTTCGCGACAGTTCTAAACTGGTATTTCGCGACTAATCTAACCATAGCATGTCGAATAGGATGATTTCACTTGAATACTCAATGGGAGCCTGCTCTTGACTTCCCTTCGGAAAACATTTCTCAATTGATTCCATGTTTTCTGCTTTCCATTGGCAATACAATTTCCCCTCAGATGGATCGAAGAAAGAATGAACCCACTCAACATCACCATGGGCTTTCTTTCTAATTTCGCGCCACTGAGCGATCCAATCATCCTGTGATTCTGGAAATACTTCAACTTTATGTACGAGAAGGTAGTAAGGCATTATCGACCTCCAGGTCATCCTCACGAAATTTTAAGGTTTATTCTTCTATCGGGACCTTTTGACAGCAGCGCACAAAATCTAACACTGTGGGCACGTTGCGCAGCATGTATGCCATATTCCCCTCAACCCGCAGACGGCGAGTCATCATCGCTTGAATCGGATCCAGTTGACCGGTGAATAATTTCTGGATATGGTCTATGCGCGCCCGGAGTGTAAATGCTGCATCCGGCAATTCTTCTTTCTCCATATCGATGAACCGGGCGCTGCGACATTTCCCATGCCACAGATCGACGTATACGGCCACAGGAAGATCTTGTCTATCACCCCCATCTTCCGGTTCAATCACAACGGTCATATCCCCTTCCCAATTCTTCGCCACCTCAGCATAACGCTCATCAGTATTAAGAACCTCGACTAGAACCTGCAGCCATTCATTACTGGGAAATGGATAAGCCATCTGCCGCCTCCAGAAAGGATGCATGAATTATGGGTCATAAAGTACGTGCCTGTCAACGTCATGCGTTGACAGTGCGGTCCGTGCTCGGTT
>JAUWFP010000208.1 GCA_030606845.1 Anaerolineales bacterium
GGGCTGCGTTGGGGAGGGCTCGGCTTATTCGTTCGCGCCCGACGTGGTGGACAGACAACCGCTTCTTTCGATGACTTCATCGTCCGCACGCTGCTGCCCACTCCAACCCCAACTTTCACACCGACACCCTGAGCGAAAATCAATGACAAAAAAAAGAGCCTTTCGTAACGTCATGAACGACTTATCTCCCAAGGATTGGATCAAATTCCAGAAATCCTGGTTTAGTCATAATCCCCCTCCCAGACGAAAAGACGTTCTTCGCCATCCCGCGAAATTTCCGGAGACGCTCGCCCAGGAATTCATCGAATTTTTCACAAAGAGTGGACAGGTGGTCTTCGACCCTATGGTTGGGACCGGCTCAACACTGCTGGCCTGCTTACGAAGCCGTAGAAGTGGGTTCGGAGTGGAGTTAAACCCCGCTTATGCTGAAATCGCACGAGAACTTATCGACGAAGAGCGCGAGCTCCTGGGGCCGCCTGCCAGTGAACTCCACGTCGAAGTTATCACCGGTGATGCCGCCGATCTCCAATCCTTCAATCTACCCCAGATCGATTATGTCCTGACTTCTCCTCCGTATTGGGACATACTCCACGCGCGTGGGGCAGAGACTCAACGCCAACGACGGGATTCTTCCGAACTTGATGTAACCTACTCAAACGATCCTGCCGACCTGGGAAACATCGCTGACTATGATGAATTTCTCGATCGTCTGGTCCAGATCTACACTGACCTTAAATCCTACCTGCGACCTCGTTCATACTTGACCGTGATATTGAAGAACGTCAAGAAGAAAGGGACGATCTACCCGTTGGCCTGGGATGTGGCCCGCAATCTCGCCGACGTGTACACGCTAAAAGATGAGCGCATTTGGGTGCAGGACAACATCCCCCTCGCGCCCTACGGCATGGGTAACGCCTGGGTGAGTAACATCCACCACCACTACTGTCTCCAATTCCGCTTTGAGCCCTAGTCTTTTCACAAGAGCCCAACTCAGGTTCTCCTTTCCCGCCTCCTTGTCACATAAAAGAGACTCGATCTGAGGTAGGATCTGTATACATGCAACAGCTGCTCCGCCCTCACTTTTACGAATGTGCTGGGTAGAAAACGTTTCCTTACCTTGAATTTACCCCCTGAGAGTTGCATCCTCGTTTGAAGGCAAGTATCCTTGTGCAGCGAAGAACATCACCTCCAATCAGGAATCTGAGATTACGATATGTATCTGGCAATCGAAGGTGTAATCGGCGTTGGGAAGACCTCTCTCGCCCGCCTTCTCCAGCCTGCTTTTAATTCAGAATTGCTGCTCGAGATTTTTGAGGAGAATCCTTTTCTCGGAGATTTCTACGCGGACCGTGACCGCTTTGCATTTCAAACCCAGATCTTCTTCCTCCTCAGCCGCTACCGGCAGCAGCGAGAGGCTGTGCCCACGGCGCTTGCTAAGGGAAACCTGATCGCCGATTACACCTTCGAGAAAGACTCACTCTTTGCAGATCTGAACCTTACAAACGATGAGCTTGACACGTACACCCTCGTTCATAACGCTCTAGCGGAGCGTATTCAAACACCTGACTTGATCGTGTATCTAAAAGTCGATACCGACACCGCGATGCAGCGCATCATGATGCGTGATCGCTCCTACGAGCGAAACATGGACCGGGGATATATCCATGCGCTCAACGAAACTTATGAGTCTTTTTTTGGGAACAGATCAGGCGATTCGGTCCTCACAATAGACAGTTCCTCACTAGACTTTGTAGCGCATAAACCCCACCTCACCCACATCATTAACCGCATCAACTCCGCTCTCGGGATCCCCCCTTACCAGCCAGAGCTTCCCCTCAACAAAGGATCCGATTCGTGAGGATCTCTCGCGAATTATTAATCGATCTAGCGCGCCGTGAAGCCGAGCGGCGCGGCGCTGAAGACGATGTGCTCTCCGGATATCTAATCGGCAGCTTGGCAAGAGGCGACCCCCAATTTGGCGACAGCGCCGACATCGATCTCGTGCTGATACACAGGAACTCGCCCCCTGCCGAGCGGGAGATGATGAGGCTTTCCCAGCAGGTTCATCTGGATATCGCTCATCATGCACAGGACTTGTATCTGAAGCCGAGCGCATTGAGGGTTCACCCGTGGCTGGGTCCATCTCTTTGTGAGCCGATCTTCCTCTATGATCCAGAGCATTTCCTCGAGTGGGCTCAAGCAGGCGCACGGGGTCAGTATTACCGTGCGGACCATACGCACGCACGCGCTCGCGCCTTTCTGGATCGCGCCCGACAATCAGCATCACTGCTCCCTGTCTCAAGCCGCTGGGTGCGGACATACAGTCGAGCTGTGCTCGAGGCAGCGAATGCCATTGCCTGCCTTACAGGATTCCCTGTTGCTGGGCGACGACTCAGCCTTCAATTGAACGATGCCGCCCAGACCCTCGAATACCCTGAGCTCTATGGCGGCTTCCTTCAACTTTTAGGAGCCGATTTGCTCCACGACTGGTCCGTCCCTGAGACACTGGGAGCCTGGGCACGCACGTTCGATGAGGCGAGTGATAGCTCGCCTGACCCTCTGCTGTCACCTTGCCGTCGGGATTACTATCTGAACGCGTTCCAAGTATTAGCCGAGAAGGGTGAAGCCAAGGCAATCCTTTGGCCTATGATCACCACCTGGGAGCAAGCAATGCACGCTCTCAGCCAATCCGAGAGCATGGAGCAGCACAACTCAGAATGGATGTGCCTCCTGGAGAACCTGGGAATGTCTACAGAAAGGCATTCTTCCAGAATGGATGACCTGGAACATTTTCTAGATCGTAACGATGCTTTTATTGAAGGTTGGGCAGAGAGGAGCGGCGCGTGAACGGGATGATTGAGGGTGGTGCGAAGAAACGTTTCGTCGCTGTGGCTGGCAACATCGGCGTTGGCAAATCAACGCTTGTCGAACTGCTTTCGAATCGTTTAGGCTGGGCACCGTTCTACGAACCCGAAGGCGAAAACCCTTACCTCGCTGATTTTTACGCCGATATGACGGCCTGGTCTTTCCACTCTCAAATATTCTTCCTCACTCGCAGGCTCCTGGCCCACCGTCAATTATTGGATCACACGACATCTGCGATTCAGGACCGCAGTGTATATGAAGACGCAGAGATCTTTGCCTGCAACCTCTTCCATCAAGGGAATATGGTCGAACGCGATTATCAAACCTATCGTGACCTTTATCTCGTTCTTACCCGATTCCTACCGCCCCCAGATCTGGTTGTGTATCTGCGGGCCTCTGTGGACACACTGCTAACGCGCATTGCCTCGCGAGGTCGCGACTACGAACGATCAATCAAGCCAGAATATCTCACCCGGTTAAATGATCTTTACAAATCGTGGATTGAAGACTTCACCCTCTGCCCTGTGCTCACCGTCCCGGCAGACGATCTTGATTATGTTGCCAACGACAGTCACCTCGATCTAGTTGTCGAAAAAATCAACCACAAATTGGCGGGGAAGGAGGAAGTCATCTTCGGGGAGGAGGAAGTCGCCCGCGTCAATGGCTTGATTAATTAAGAGAGGTGTAATTCCTAATAATACTTGCCGTGCGCAATGATTTCCAATGGATATCCGATATTATTCGATAACAAAAAGAACCCGCTTGCTGGCGAGTTCTTTCTTCCTTTGTTGGATACGATTATGGCCAGCCCTGGCCTTTTGGAAATGTGGTGACTACTGGTATTTCCGTGTAGTTACCCTTTATTTTTAAACTGGGCTGTTCACAGAAACAGTTTTTACTAGCGATCAAGCGAACAAGGAGTTTATCTCGATTGAAGTGCTTATTCACACAATATTACACTACTTAGCCTAGCACCTCACCGTAAGATTAGGTGTGATTCAATGCTGCTGCTTGCGACGGGTACATGAATCCTATACAATGCAGAATGAGCGCGCCACTTATCGGGCGTTGACATTTCCGCTTCCATTTGAGAGAGCCCGATGACCATTCTTAAAGTCTCATCAGATTCACGCACTTCTGCTGTTGCAGGTGCAATCGCCGGAGTCGTGCGCGAGCACCAGAGGGCCGAAGTGCAGGCGATCGGCGCTGGGGCCGTAAACCAGGCTGTTAAAGCGGTCGCCATCGCCCGTGGTTATCTTCAGGAAGATGGGATTGACATCGTCTGCCTCCCCGAGTTCACAACCGTCGATATTAGCGGGAAAGAACGCACCGCCATCCGCCTCGTCGTCGAACCTCGCTGATAAATATTTCAACGCCTGAATATTGAATTTCATCCACTGGCTCTATGCTCAATAAACCCTTGGCTTTTTTTGGTTCTCCTCTAAATTGTGGGGGTGACCAAGCGGATTTGAGTAACTCAACTTCATTATGTTATTAAAGCGTAGGGGCCGACCCGCGTGTCGGCCCGCCTCCATTAAACACCTGACTCCCCTAACCTCCCGCAGGGTTGAAACCTGCGGGAGGTTTAAATTCATTCCTCAAGGCGCAGGATTCACCTGCGGCCGGAAGCAGAGCTTCCCCATTCCACATAAAACCAAGCACCCATCTCCAGCGCGGGAAGAAACACCATGGATATCCCATGTGGGCTGCTAAATATAGAGC
>JAUWFP010000254.1 GCA_030606845.1 Anaerolineales bacterium
TCAGCCAATAATTCCACCTCGCGCTCATCAATATGGATCGCATGAGCGACGATCGTCTTCTCCCCCAGAATACCATGATCATTCAAACGATTGACCACTCGCTTGCCGGATTTCTCGAGACTGTCGACTTGATCCACCTCATGCTCGGCGACATGAATGTGAAAACCGGTGCCCTCCGCTGCGGCTGACCGGCATAGTTCCAAGGTGCGTTCTGAAAGCGTAAGGCTGGCGTGCAAGCCAAAGGTAGCTGCGACCATTCCCCCCGCAACCCGTTCATCCCGACAACGCTCGATAAAGCGAATGTTCTCCTCAATCCCGGCCCGAGCTTTCTCCTCGCCATCGCGATCTGTGACCTCATAGCAGAGGACACCTCGCAACCCGGATTCTGTCAATGCTTCTGAGATCACATCCAACGATCCATGAATGAAGTTTGGGGAAGCATGATGGTCGATTAATGCGGTTGTGCCATGCTTGATGGCGTCCACGAGGCAAACGAGGGCGGAATAGCGCACATCCTCCTCCGTCAGTGATTTGTCCAGTGGCCACCAAAGCTTGTGCAGGATCTCGGGAAAATCCTTTGGGGGATGCCCCGGGATCGCCATCCCGCGTGCAAAAGCGCCGTAGAAGTGTGTATGCGCGCAAATATTTCCCGGCATGAGCAATTGACCACGGGCGTCCAGAACATCACCGTCTGGGTGCCTGGACGTGAGTTCAGTCGAAGGGCCGATCTCTGCTATGAAACCAGAGTCAATCCAAACAGCATGGTCTTCGAGAATCTCATTCGGTTCACCCCATGTGACCACTCTTGCGTTCTTAATTAGCATCATCGCCTCCGCCTTAATCGAAGACTACTGGAATATCTGGGTCATTGCTAGCTGCGATCGCATCCTGAATGTGTCGCGGTGCTGTCCGATAACTTGAGAGTGGAGAAGGAAGCTCTTCAATCGGGAAGAAAGCAACCTCAGATGTCTCCTCACTCGGTCTCAGATCACCATCGCCCGGTTCACAGAGAAACAACAGCTTATAGGCATGATAGAGCGGCAGTTCTCCGGGTAAGCGGTTCGCATCGTACACACCTACGATGCGATTGGCCTGAACCGTCAGGCCGGTTTCTTCTTGGACCTCCCGCTCTACCGCCAGACTGGGCGTCTCACCTACATCAGCCCAACCGCCGGGTAAAGTCCACCTGCCATCCATCGCTTCACGCACCAGCAGCAATTCTCCACCCCGGAACACCGCAGCGCGGACGTCGACTTTCGGCGTTATGTACCCGGGTTGCGCCGTGAACGCTATCAACACTTCTTGGGTTTCCATCTCGCTATTCGCGGCCACGATCTCTGACGCGATTTCTAATAACCGCTCAGATCGTGACACCTCAAATGGGTTCTGAGCATAGTGCAAACTTGTGTGCGCGAGGGATTGGATCTCGCGCGCCCAGTCCAACCATTTCAACGTTTCACTCACGATTTGCACCTCCCACCTTCGCCAGCTCCAGGGCGAGCCAGTCCTGATCGACAGGAAGTGTACGTACTCGTATGCCGCAAGCATTGTTA
The DNA here is from genome assembly GCA_030606845.1 of Anaerolineales bacterium. Taxonomy (GTDB): domain Bacteria; phylum Chloroflexota; class Anaerolineae; order Anaerolineales; family E44-bin32; genus E44-bin32. Next base: position 1,554 of record JAUWFP010000254.1, read on the forward strand.
ATCGCATTCGTTATCGCCGGTGTGGTCGGGATGCTCGAGACTTCCCCCACCCCTTTTGCCCCGTACGGTCCTTCAGTAGTGGGATGTTCTACAACAATGGGGATGATCTCCGGCGCTTGAACGATCGATGGTATGCGATAGCGTGCCATGCGATCGGTGAACACATAACCACCCTCAACGATGAATTCCTCGATGAGCGCATTCCCGAGCCCCATCATCACACCGCCTTCGATCTGCCCTCTCAATCCCAGCGGGTTAATCACACGTCCAACATCGTTAGCGGCAATAACGCGCAGGACTTGCACCTCACCTGTATCAAGATCAACCTCGACTTCGGCAGCCTGTACGGCGAATGAGTAAGCGAAATGCATATCTCCACCCGTTCCGAGCGGATGGGTCTCTGGCGCCCAGTACTCATATAGCGCCTTCGGCTCCTGTCCTGCAGCCTTCATTATCTCTATAGTTTCAGCCAGTTCAATCTGTTTTCCATCTACATGGGCTAACCCTTCGATGAATTTAATCGTCGCTGGGGGCACATCGAAGCGCTCAGCCAATGTTGAGCGAACCGCCTGGAGGACGATTGCGGAAGCGTGCCGAACGGCATTTCCGGTCACATAGGTTTGGCGTGAGGCGGTCGTGGGTCCGCCATCCGGTGTTAAACCGGTATCGGAGAGTAAGACACGAACCTTTTCAGGAGGAAGGGTAAGTTCCTCGGCAGCGATCAGCTGGAGGACTGTCATTAACCCCTGCCCCATATCCGCCGAGGAGGTGCGCACTTGCGCCGTCCCATCGGGATAGAGCTCCACCTCTGCAGATGCTTTATCGGGCGCTCCCCCGCCAAGCCCTGTATTCTTAAAGGCGGCGGCGAGGCCCCAAGCGCGGCGGCGGTTGGGTTGTCCTGAAACGATCTTCGCCTCGAACGGGTTGCCTTCCGGCGAGATTCTGTGAAGCTCATCTTCAACCCGGTCTATGCACTCCAGCAACCCAACACTTTCACCCAGTAATTGCCCAGTATTGGTGACGTGACCCACTTGCAATGCGTTCTTGCGCCGGATTTCAACAGGATCGATCTCAAGTGTGTGCGCCAGCTCATCCATGAGTGACTCAACTGCGAAGCATGACTGCGTTACACCAAAACCCCGGAATGCACCTGCCGGGGGGTTATTGGTGTACATTGCGAAGCAATCCGCCCGAACATGGGGGATGTTATATGGACCTGTCGAGTGAGTTGTCGCCCGGGTCATCACTTTCTCCCCGAGGGAGGCATAAGCGCCTGTGTCTCCGAACAACTCGGTCTCGACTGCCGTCAACGTACCATCCTTTCTGGCTCCAATACGAATGCGAATCTGCGTTGCGTGTCGCTTGGGATGCACAAGCAGGCTTTCCTGCCGGTTGAAAAGGATCTTCACGGGTCGATCACAGGCTTTCGCAAGCAAAGCAGCATGGATCTGCCCGGCGATATCTTCCTTACCGCCGAATCCACCCCCTATCGGCGTGCCGATCACGCGTACATGCTCATCCGGCAAGCCCAGGCTGCGAGCCACCTGTGCTCGGTCGGCATAGGGAATCTGCGAACCAACATAAATCTCCATGCGACCGTCTGTTGATGGAACAGCAATACTGCATTCAGGTTCTAGGAAGACGTGGTCGTTAGGCGGGGTGTTAAATACTCCTTCGAGGCTGATATCCGCGCCTTCAAACCCAGCATCTACATCACCCTTCCGAACCTCGATGTGTTTTAGTAGATTGCCGCCATCATGGACTTTCTCTGCTGAGGCTTCATTCGCAGAGACCGGATCCACCACGACCGGCAGCGGATCAAACTCCATCTCCATCAACGACAAAGCCCTCTCTGCATCCTCAGGCGTCTCCGCGGCGATGAGCGCAACAGCGTCACCGACGTAGCGCACCTTCTCGCCTACGCCGACGAGGATGGGCCAATCCTTAATAACCAGGCCATGATTGTGTTCCCCGGGGATGTCCTCCGCAACGAGCACAGCCACGACACCGGCGCTATCGATCGCTGCCTGGGTATCTAACCGTTTAAGGATTGCGTGAGGCACTCCCGCCCGCAATACTCGTCCAATAAGCATTCCTGGGAATTGAAGGTCATCGGCAAATCGAGCCGCCCCGGTTACCTTCTCCAAAGAATCCGGTCGCGGTTGTATATGGCCGACTGCATTTGTACCCTCTGCTTCTTCCAATTCCAGAGGAGGGATAGGCTCACCTATGCTCAATTTTTTGGCAGCCGCTTGGACAGCCTGGATAATCGTCGGGTAGCCAGCGCAACGGCAGAGCGTATCCTTCAAGGCATCCCGAATCTCTATTTCACCGGGGTTCGGGTTCTTCATTAATAGAGCCGCGGCGGTCATCATTTGTCCCGGCATGCAGAAGCCACAC
>JAUWFP010000260.1 GCA_030606845.1 Anaerolineales bacterium
TGATCATCCGCTTGGATGCACACTCGGCCCCCAATCCGGATTACGTCGAGCGCTGCCTGGCTGTGCTCGAGGAAACGGGAGCTGCAAACGTCGGTGGGGTGTGGGAGATCCAACCCGGTGCGGAGACGTGGACGGCGCGCGCGATCGCCGCCGCGGCTTCTCATCCACTCGGGGCGGGCGACGCCCGCTATCGCATCAGCGGCGAATCGGGCCCGGTAGACACGGTACCCTTTGGGGCGTTTCGAAGGGAATGGTTGGAGAAGGTCGGTCCGTTCAACGAAGAATTGCTCACGAATGAGGACTATGAGTACAACGTCAGGATCAGGAATGCTGGAGGACTAATCTGGTTCGACCCTTCGATACGCTCAATCTACTTTGCCCGACCTGACCTGTGTTCACTCGCCCGCCAATACTGGCGCTATGGGTTTTGGAAGTTACGCATGCTCCAGCAATATCCAGGTACGCTCCGATGGCGGCAGGCGCTTCCCCCGATCTTCGTTCTTACCACGGTTATCTTAGCAGCTCTGGCATTCCCTTTTCCACTCGCTAGACTGCTCTTAACGGTACAATTAGGCGCTTATTTGCTTATTACTATATTTGCAGGCGTATTGGAGTCGATTCGTCGAAAAGAAATGGGATTGATACTTGTTTTCCCTCCAGCGATCTGGACCATGCATTTTTCCTGGGGCGCCGGATTTCTCTGGAGCGTACTAAAGGGTGGACTCAGGGGTCGAAATGGCTCAGATTGAATCCAGGCGCGGGCGTTGGAGGATGGGTATTAGCGAGCGCCGCCTGATCCTCCTCTTCGGCGATTTCATCGCCGCCGCATCCGCGGCGTTTCTGGCTCTCTACCTCTGGGCGCAGATCGATTGGCTGGGTTTTTCCCTCGTGTTCGTCCGTTTCCGAGCGGGGTGGTTCTTCTTTCTCCCTCTCCTCTGGTTGTTTTTAATGATCAACAATTATGATGTGATCCGCGCCTCTTCTTGGGGCGAGACTCTACGCGGTGTGCTGTTCTCGGGCATCGGCGGCGTCGTCCTTTACCTCATCGTATATTTCACCTCTGACCCGGGGTCACTGCCTCGCCGAGGAGTGCTGTATTTCCTCGTCCTCGTCATTCTGCTCACACTGACTTGGCGCTGGATCTATATCAAGATCTTCAACGCGCCTGATTTTCTACGGCGGGCACTCGTAATTGGCGCGGGGGAAAGTGGAATTACGCTGTTGAATGTCATTCATGCCATCAACCCACCGCCCTTCACCACCATTGGGTTTATTGACGACGATTCAGCCAAGCAGAGTGTCGATATTGATGGCTGCCGGGTTTTGGGCGACAACACGAAACTCCTTTCAATAATTGAAGAGGAAGGGATAACGGACGTTATTGTGGCGATTCTCGGACCCATGAACGGCGAGATGTTCCAGGCCATACTCGATGCGCAGGAAAGGGGGGTCTTGATCACGCGCATGCCGGTCTCCTACGAGGAGCTGCTCGGCAGGCTGCCGATTAACCATTTGGAATCGGATTGGCTGGTGAGGTCCTTCGTCGATGAGGTGCGCATCTCACCCCTCTACGCGATGTCCAAGCGTCTTCTAGATATTGGCGGGAGCCTGCTTGGGCTGCTCGGATTGGTGATCATCTACCCTTGGGTGGCAATAGCAATCATGATCGAATCGGGTAGGCCGGTGATCTACGTTCAAGAGCGGTTGGGGCAGGGGGGCAAGCAATATGGGGTGGTGAAATTCCGCACCATGAACCAGGATGCAGAAGCGGATGGCGAGGCGCACTGGGCCATGGAGGGCGATCCGCGCACCACAAAAGTTGGCATGTTTCTACGGACGACTCATCTGGATGAATTCCCACAATTTTGGAATGTCCTTAAGGGGGAAATGAGCCTGGTTGGCCCCCGCCCTGAACGTCCGATATTGGTCGGTGAACTTCAAAAACAGATCCCCTTCTACCGCGCCCGACTGCTGGCGAAGCCCGGTATCACTGGATGGGCGCAGATTAATTATGGTAAAGGAGCTTCGGTGGAAGGGTCAGCGGAGAAGCTCGAGTACGATCTCTATTACATCAAGCACCGCGGTCTGCTGATGGATCTATGGATCATTCTGAGGACGGCTGGATCTATCATAGGTTTTCGAGGCATTTAGTATGGCAAAGGTCCTTGTCACCGGCGGCGCTGGCTTCATCGGTTCTCACCTCGTTCATGGTTTGCTCGAACGCGGAGGTCAAGTTCGAGTTCTGGATAACCTCTCCACAGGCTTGAAAGCGAACCTCTCCGGTTTGGATATTGACTTTATCGAAGGGGATATCCGTGACGACGCAATTGTTCAGGAAAGCATTAAAGACGTTGATACCATCTTCCACCTGGCCGCGTTCATCTCCGTGGCAGGCTCGATGGAGGATCCTCTCGCTTGCTATGAGGCTAATCTGAACGGAAGTCTTAACGTGCTCATGCAAGCCAGTCAGGCAGGGATGAAGCGGGTCGTGTTGGCATCTTCGGCTGCTATCTATGGTGAAAGTGAGAGCCCTGTCGCTGAGAATCATCCCTTGAATCCACAATCACCTTACGCAGCATCAAAGCTGGCGATGGAGCAGGCTGCGAGGCTGTTCTCGCAATCGTTCAATTTGGAGACCGTTTGCCTGAGGTTTTTTAACGCTTACGGGCCGCGCCAATCCCCTGACTCACCCTATGCAGCAGCCATACCAAAGTTCATCCAGGCCATGTTGGCTGGTGGGCCAGTGACAATCCACGGAGACGGCTGGCAAACCCGCGATTTTGTGTATGTAAGAGATATTGTAAATGCAATGCTTCTGGCTGCGGATGGAGATTCTATAGACGGTCGAGTTTTCAACATCGCCGGTGGCAAATCGATTTCCATTAATGAATTGGTCGAGACCTTGCAGCGATTCTTCCCTGAAACTCCGGATCCTGTATTCGCCCCTTCTCGCCAGGGAGATCTCCTCTTCTCTGAAGCGGATATCTCCTTGGCTGAAAGAGCGTTGGGATATCGCCCGCGTATCGACTTACAGGAAGGGCTTGGAATTACGGTAGAATGGTTCCGAGCGAACCGATGAATACTGGAAAACATCGCCCTATCCTGCAGATCCGCAATCGGACCTTATTGTTGGCCGACTTAGTGTTGATTGTGACGGCCGTACTGGCGAGCTTTGCGTTGCGCCTTGATGTAGGTCCGCTATTCAATTACTATCTCCCTTCGATCTGGACGATGGTTGCTATTGCAATCATCGTTAAACCACTCATTTATTACATCTTCGGTCTTTACCGCCGCTATTGGGTCTACGCTAGTGTGCGTGAGTTACGTTTAATCTTTCTGGCTACACTTGCCGCATCTGCTTGTGTGGGTGTCCTTGTTATCTCCATTCGAGCCCTAGGCGGCTTTGCCCTTGGCTTCCCGCGTTCGGTGATTGGCATCGACTGGCTGCTCTCGCTCTTCAGCGTCGGCGGCCTGAGGATCGTTGTCAGATTTTTAGCTGAAAGCGGGCAGATCAGCCAAAAAGCGAGTAAGCTTCGCGGCGGCAAACGGGTGGTCATCGCCGGTGCGGGGGATGCGGGAGTCCTTGTGCTGCGCGAGATGCAGCGCAACCCGCAGCTGCAGATGGTCCCGGTCGCTTTTGTGGATGATGATCCAGAGAAGATTGGGATGGAGATCCACGGCATCAAAGTTATGGGCGGGCTTGATGAAGTCAACGATGTTGTCGAGCGCGTGTTAGCGCAAGAGGTGGTGATCGCCATCCCGACAGCGCCTGGCCACATCGTCAGGGTATTGGCGGAAGAGTGCCAGTCGAATGGGATCCCCTTCCGCACGATGCCCGGGATTTATGAGCT
>JAUWFP010000128.1 GCA_030606845.1 Anaerolineales bacterium
TCGCACCTGTGCAGAAAAGCATGGCTTCTCCCAGGAGGGTCTTTCCACCACCGCCATGGGACACGAGAGCGATATTACGAATAAACTCCGTTGCGTATTCCTTCATGGGTTTGGGATCCTTCTCAAAGGTTTTTTTAGGTCAACGAATTCTAAAGGATGAGATGGGTCTTGTAAAGACAAAACATAAAAAGAGGGTGTTTTGATAGCCTTTCAGCCCATTTTGGGCATCATCTTGTGATGACTGGAACGAAGGCCCTCTTCCCTAACCTCCCTCATGGTCCAAATCTGCGCGATGAATTATCGCTCATCTCTAGACGCAGCGGGTTGATGTTACAATCCGGCTGGCACCGTGGAGGGTACCATGCAGCTAATCAATCAATATTCTTTTCCTTTCCTCGCCGGGGTTATTATCCTCATCCTCGCCGGTATTCTTCTGCGTAAAGGGGGAACGGAGGGATTGCTCGTTCCGCTGGCAGCAATGCTCGTGGGATTCCTTGTCGCATTCTGGCTCTTCAGCCCTGGGGCAAGCGCAGAAACGTCCGCGGCAGCCAGGGTCGAGGGTGCAATCGGGTCAGGGAAGGCAGTCCTACTCGAATTCCAGAGCCCCTATTGACTGGCGTGCATGGCAGCCAAACCCATCGTGGATGGGATTGAGAAACAGCATGCAGACGACCTGACCGTAATCCGTGTGAATGTCCAAGACGAGGCCATGCAACCCCTGATGGAAACTTACGCTTTCCAATTCACGCCGACCTTCATACTGTTTGATCCGGCGGGAGAGGAAATCTTCCGCACCGTCGGCGCAATAGACCCAGCAGTGATCGATAAATCTCTATCATCCAACCCATGATCCGTCGTCTCTTATTCGAACTGCGCTACCTTCGGAAAAATACACCATGGGATACGGGGATCTCCCCGCCTGAACTCTTGAAGTATCTCACGGAGAGCTCACCCGGACACGCGCTGGACCTCGGCTGCGGGACAGGCACGAATGCCATAACCATAACTAAACATGGTTGGCAGGTCGTCGGGGTGGATCTCTCGGCGCTGGCGATTCGAAAAGCCCGCCGCAACGCTCATCAAGCCGGACTTAAAATTGACTTCAGGCAGGAAGACGTGACACGCCTCGCCTCTATCGAGGGGCCATTCGATTTCGCCCTCGACATCGGCTGCTTCCACTCTCTAAGCGGCGCGGTGCAGCAAAATTATATCCAAAACCTCACTCGTGTCCTCAAACCTGGCGGGACCTACTTGACCTACACCTGGCTCGCCGGTGAGGGTGATTCGTCTTCCATAAGATTAACCGAAAGCGACATGTCAACCCTGTTCGAGCCCAGCTTTGAAATTTGCTCCTTCACGCGAGGTACCGAAGGGCACCGTACTTCAGCCTGGTATCAGATGAACCGAAAACCAGAATGAGCCGCATCCTTCTCCTCTTTATGGACGGCATAGGGCTTGGTGCAGATGACCCCGCCTGTAATCCGTTCGCCGCTTGCGAGATGCCTGCACTCGAGGCCCTTCTCGGCAGTCGAAAGTTCGTATTGGAAACGGCGCCCTTTAAGAGCGATGAGGCGACGCTTCTTGCAGTTGACCCCACTCTTGGCCTGACCGGTACACCGCAGTCAGCCTCTGGACAGGCTGCTTTACTCACGGGCCGCAATGTTCCGCAGGAGATTGGTGAGCATTATGGTCCAAAGCCAAACCCGCCTATCCAACAGATCCTGCGCAAGGACAATATCTTCTCCACCGTTACGCAGCTCGGCGGGAAAGCCGCACTGCTCAATGCCTATCCTCCCCAATACTTCGAGGCCATCGAACGGGGGCACCGTCTATATTCTGCCATCCCCCTCGCGGTGACGGCCGCCGGATTGCCGCTGATGACCGCCGAGGATATACAAGCCGGTCGTGCGCTCTCTGTCGATTTCACCGGTGAAGGTTGGGCTGCCAGACCTGAATTTCCGCCGATCCCGATTTATTCACCCTTGGAAGCGGGCAAGAAACTCGCACAAGCAGCAGCCCGGTACGACCTCGCCTGGTTCGATTTCTGGCCCAGCGATTACGCAGGTCACCGTCAGGATATGAAATCCGCGATCGCTCTCCTGGAGACCTTTGACGTCGTCCTCTCCGGATTGCTGCAAGCACGAGAAGGAGACCAGGACCTGGTCGTCCTGACTTCTTACCACGGTAATATGGAGGACCTCAGCCAGCGTGGGCATACGCGTAACCCGGTGCCCGCGCTTCTGATCGGCTCAAAAGAGCTTCGTGACCGTTTTGCGGAAGGGCTCGAAAACCTCACCCACTTCGTTCCAGCGATACGTAGAACGCTCTTCTCCTCATAGCTCCGGACCTCGACCCGCCCATGCTGAGCGCAACCGCGCTGCCGTAAACCTTAAAATACGCCGACCTAAGTTTTCGCTTGTATCCAATCGCTAATTATCCTTGCTATACTTAGAGCAGTGTTCTCAAGACTACCCTGAGGAGATGCGTGTGGAAGTACCGTTGAGTGAACAAGAGCAGCAAATTCTTCTCGATCTTGCTCACCAATCCATCGTTGCCGCCGTAGCTCAAGATCGCGCCCCTCGCGTTGAACTCGACTCGCTGCCGGACCGCTTACAGCAACCCGGGGCATCCTTCGTCACGCTGACCCGCAGCGGCCTGCTGCGCGGCTGCATCGGCACACTCAAGCACGAATTCCCACTTGCCCAGGATGTCGTGCTGCGGGCGGGAGCCGCTGCGATTGATGACCCCCGCTTCCCCCCACTCCAAGCTGACGAGATCGAGGACACGGAGATCGAAATCTCGGTATTAACAACTCCGCAGCCTCTTGTATACAACGCGCCAGATGAAATCCCCAACCTGCTCGTCCCTGGACGGGACGGCGTCACAATCGTCCATGGTCTTAAAAGAGCGACCTTCCTGCCCCAGGTTTGGGAAAAAGTAGATGGTCCCGAGCACTTTCTAACAATGCTCTGTCAAAAAGCGCGGCTTCCAGCCGATGCCTGGAAGCGTGATGAGTTGGAAATTTCAACCTATCGAGTGGAGAGTTTCCACGGCGCCCGGGCCAAACCCACGCAAGGATGAAACACCATGCCTGAATTCCCGACCCTACAGACCGATCGGCTCATCCTGTGTGCTTTCCAGATGGCTGACGCACCCACCGTTGAGAAGTATATGGTGGAAAAAGCAATCGCTGCTACCACATTGAACATCCCTCACCCCTATACCCTGGAGATGGCCGAGGAGTGGATCGGGACGCACAAAGAGGCCTTTGAAAACGGTCAAGCTGTTCGCTTTGCGATCACGTTAGGAGATGGCGGGAAACTGCTCGGCGCGATCGGGCTCGAGATCACAGCAGCGCATGAGCGGGCCGAGATAGGCTACTGGATCGGAAAACCCCATTGGGGCAAAGGATACTGCACCGAAGCGGCTATAGCCGTGCTTCAACATGGGTTCGATTCTCTTAGGCTCGAACGGATATTCGCCACACATTTTCGCAGGAATCTCGCCTCCGGTCGGGTCATGCAGAAAGCGGGCATGAAACACGAAGGTCGATTAAGACACCATATTAAGAAATGGGGGGAATTCGAAGATCTTGAAATGTATTCAATCCTGAGACCCAAAACGGAGAGTAACCGCTAAGCGGTATATTGTCTCAAATAGGCGATCTCACCTGCTTACTCCCCATCACCTAACTTCTCAGTTTCCCAATCACGGCTCGTGCGGACAACATCCAGGGCTGCACACCCACTTCGTCAACCCCCGGCATCCTCCGCCGAGTCTGGCTCCTCCATTGTCGGATCCTGTTCAAGGTCAAGAACCTGTTCAACGATTTGAGCTTCGGCATCTTGGAGGACCGCTTCCTGGCCATCAGGGAACGTCACCCGCGTCTCGCCTTGCTCACACTGCACGACCAGCCCCCGCCAACGCAACGTCACAGGCCATGGATAAGGGTTGCCCGGTTTGATCCAGACTTTACTGGGAGAGATTAATCGAACGCCTAAAGTCTGCAGGAACAGGCTGAGCGGAGCCACGCCTTCGATATGCCCGCGCCCGCCAACGCCTCCCTTTTGATCCGGGTTATAACGTGCGCGAAAGGCCTTATCTTCCTTTAGAGAACCGACTACGTTCTCCATCAATCGGGTGACAAGGTCAGCGGCCTCCTCGCGGAATCCATAATTCACCAGACCCTCTCCAAGCAGCAGATTCCAGAACATCCACACTGCGCCTGCGCCTTCCTGGTTGTCCGGCGCGTAGGAGGGGTCCTTGGCAGAGCAGACCGGAATGCCATAAGGGCGCCAGAACTGGTCGGGGTCGGTCAGCGTTTTTGAGACGAGCTTATGAGCGCGCTCCGGATCCGGGATCCCCGCCCAGAGAGGAAGAAGCAGGGATTGATCAATACGCGTAGTATCCGGCAAGCAGATCTCGGAGGCAATCTCTTGGCCCACTCCTAGTACTTCGATCCGCTCGATTGTGGTGTTGAGTTTTTCGCTCGTGAACACACCTGTATTCCAGAACCATTGAAACTTGCGGAAGGATATACGTTCGACGCGGGAGCGCCCACGGCGTCCACGGCTATGGATGAGTATCTTGAGCTTGCGGGCATCTTTCTCCGAACCATGGATGCGGATAAGAACACGCACCGGCGGGTCGAAGGAGCCCTTCACATCAAACGAGTATTCTCCACGCCCTTTACCTAGCCGTTTTCCGGTGAAGGATGTGTCCAGGTCCCGGTCCCGCTGCCGATAGATACTTCGCTGCGCCGACCAGGTCGACTCAACCGCATCTTTGAGTATCGCCAACCGTGGTTCAATGCCTTCAATCGCACGCCTTCGCCCGATTTCGTGAGCGATATAGTTCAAAGACTGGATCTCACGATAAAGGTAGGAGGCCAGATCGACTGTCTCAACCATCGAAATATCCAACCCCTGACTCCAGCTATGCCAAAGTGCAAACGCGGGCCAGTCGTCGAAACCAGAATGAGCTGCGTGGTCCCATTCCGGCCATCCATCCTGATCCCGGTCGTGGCGTTGGGAAAACCACGCTTCCACGAAACGTCTGAGCGGTGTGAATATCTGCCGCAGCCAGTCGGCATCCTCGGTATGCTGATATACCATCCAGGCTAACGTCGCCAGGAGCGGGATGCTGTGAAGCCCGCTGCTCTTGCGGCTTAGATTGGGAAGCCACTCTATCTCGCCCTCAGCATCCTGCGTTTTTAAATAATTCCCAATAAGTCCCTTTGATAGAGACGGCGCCGCAGGAAGAATTTGCGAGATCGCCAAGAACGCATCCTCTGCTGTATACCCGGACCCTTGAGGACAGTAGCCATCTCCGTCCTCACTCGGGGAGAAACCATCGTCCACTCCTCTGCGCTTAACTAAGATAGACCCGGGCTGGAATTTCACCGGTCCAACGAAGTTCCCTAATATCTCTTTTTGAGTCAGCCAGAAAGCGCCATCCCAATCGGGATCTCCTGTTTCAATCTCCACTAACCCGCTGTTCTCCATCTCCAACCGGGCGCGTTCCTTATCCCAATTACTTTGGACCCGTTTTCGCGCCTCGATGAAAGATTGATTCGTCGTGCTCTCGGCTGCTTGCGCCCAAAACCAAGCGCCAACCTCTCCCGGCAAAAGACGCCCTTGAACGCCCAGAGTTGGATAGGACGCTGGTTCAACACAGGCACCGCCGGATAGAAAAATTACAGGGTGGAGTCCGGCAGTTCGGCCGGATAACACGCTAACCCCTTGAAAGGTGCTCTCACCAAGCGCTTGGGGATCCTCCCCGGGTTGAAGCAGGCCATATAATCGAAGGTGAATATCTTGGGATTCGTCTCTGCGGTTCAATATCGTGAACCTGCCCATAACCACGTGCGATGCGGGGACCCAATATTCAGCAACAACGCCCACATGCTTAAAGGGACTGAAGTCGAGCCTTACGTAGTCAGGCAGAATTGACCGTATCACCGGTATAGCGTGGAATCGCGCTGGGTCCGTGATGAAACGGTCACCCAATCCGAAACCTGGGAAAATGCGCATCACCCGCGCTCGTAACCCATACGTCGTATGTAGGGAGAGCGAGGGGGGTTCCTCAGATTCGATCTTTAGTTCCCAGATATGGTCATCCGCGATATCGACGTCAGTGAAGCGAGCATCACAGGCTAAACGTACGGCAACCGGTCCATTAAGTGAAAGTGACCAAAGTTTCATTTGTCTTCTAGCGGCGGAAACCACCTGCTTTCCTTCGACCCCCGGAACTGACAGGGGTTCGATCCCCTTTGGTCCTAGGTGTGAGATGCCAGAATGGCACAGCGGGTGGAGGTAGCCGTCCCTCCTTTCATTGCAGGTGTAGATGTGGGCTATGTCGTCTACGATCAGATACACCCAGCACAGTGTGGATTAAATCGGGATAGGGGGAAACCTCACGGCTCCCCCCTCCCACACCACCGGACATGCGGGTCCGCATCCGGCGGTTCGTCAAACATAACGCAGTGAGCAGTATCGTTCGTTCAAACTAATGAGGCCTTGAGAACGCCAGAAGGA
>JAUWFP010000130.1 GCA_030606845.1 Anaerolineales bacterium
TCTCGGTAGATGGGGAAATTGTCACAGATGTGGTCGTCAGGCTTGGTTATGCACATCGCGGAATCGAAAAAGCTGTAGAGAGTCGAACCTGGGTGCAGAGCTTATATATGCTGGAGCGAATATGTGGGATCTGTTCACATATTCACGCTATGGCTTACTGCCTCGGCGTTGAACAGCTTGCCGGCGTAGAGGTTCCGCCGCGCGCGCAAGCGATCCGGGTCATTGTGGCTGAAATCGAGCGCATTCACAGCCATCTCCTCTGGCTTGGTGTGTCGGCGCACGAGGCCGGATTTGATACGCTTTTCATGTACTCGTGGCGCGACCGCGAAAAGATTATGGATTTGTTAGAGGGGTTCAGTGGTAATCGTGTTAATTATTCCGTCAATGTTCTAGGAGGGGTCAAATATGACATTGATGATGCCCAGGAGACTGCAATCAGAGAGGCGATCTCGTTTCTCGAAGAGCGGACACACCATTATCTGGAGGTAGTGACGAAGGATGCGATGTTCCTGCAGCGTACGCGTGGTATCGGTGTTATGACGAGATCACAAGCCGAAGTGCTCGGCACGGTTGGTCCTACCGCGCGCGCCTCGAATGTATATAGAGACATCCGTGTGGAGGCGCCATATGCGGTCTACGATGAGCATCCGGCGCGAATCATTATGGACAATCGGGGTGACTTAGAGGCTCGGTTCTTCGTCCGGATTACAGAGCTTCTCGAAAGCTACCGACTCATTCTGGAAATCCTTGAGACGCTGCCTGATGGAGATCTAACAACACGCATACCTCGACGCATCAAAGCGGGTGAAACAGTCAGTCGTGTCGAAGCCCCGCGTGGCGAGCTTTTCTATTTAATTAAAAGCAATGGCAGCGATACTCCGGAGCGAATACGGGCGCGTACGCCGACAATTTGCAACATGATGTCGGTGGTCAAACTCCTGGTTGGCCACCAACTGGCGGATGTCCCCATGATCCTGGCGGGCATCGACCCCTGCTTCTCCTGCAACGATCGCATGGTGGCCTTGAATCGGGGCCGGAACAAGGAGCAGCTGTTGACTTGGGAGGCATTGAGGCAATATGGGATCGACTACTATAAAAGACGTTCTGCTTAGTTTAACAGCGCTCCTCATCTTCCCGGGAGGCTTGTTCCTGCTGCTTGTCAGCTTGGCCTATGAGTGGGTTGATCGAAAGCTTCTCGCACGCATGCAAAATCGTGTGGGACCTCGCTGGTTCCAACCTTTGGCCGATATCATCAAATTGCTGGCCAAAGAGGAAGTGGTCCCTGACGCAGTGGATGCAAGCTTGTTCATTGGATTGCCAATCGTCGCTTTGGCCGGAGTGTTGACGACGGCGATTTACATACCCTTTCCTGGTCTTCCTCCTGTAGGTGGTTTTCCAGGAGATCTGATTGTGACTGTCTTCTTGCTCAGCCTCGTGACAATTTGTCTGGGTTTGGCGGGAGCGAATACATTGGACCGGTTCTCGTTGGTGGGGGCAACGCGCGCGCTGACTCAGCTTTTCGCCTATGAGGCGCCTTTTTTGCTCGCGCTCTTGGGCCCGGCTTTTGTCGCCGGCAGTTGGGAGATTAGCGAGATCATCAACTACACGGATGGGCGCTGGCTGCTAATCACGCAGCCCTTCGGCTTTATCGTGGCCGTGATCGGGCTCATTGGAAAACTTGAGATCCCTCCACTTGACGCGCCTGAAGCTGAGACGGAAATCGTTGCCGGTGCATTAACCGAGTACAGCGGGAGGGGGTTGGCGCTTTTCCGGCTTGGAAAGGGTGTGGCCTTAGTTCTTGGACTGACCTTGATCGCCGCATTCTACCTTGGCGGTGTAGCTACCCCATTGTTATTCCTGGCTAAGACGCTCGCACTACTTCTGGTCATCGTTGGCATCCATGCGCTTTTCACCCGGCTGAGAATAGATCAGACCGTTGGTCTCTGGTGGAGATATGGCACCCTCCTCGTTCTGGTGCAGTGGTTGGGCATCATCATTTGGCAAGGGGTGATGACATGAAATACGGCACAATGTTGGGCGACCTGACAACCTCACTTTTCAGTCGGCCAAGTACGGAACGATACCCATTTGAGCGGAGCGAAGCCCCGGAAAGATTGCGCGGCTTGCTCGTTTGGCACCCGGAGGAATGCATTGGGTGCGGGCTATGTGCTAAGGATTGCCCAGCTGGCGCGCTTGATGTGATCGTGCTCGATAAAGAAGCAAAAAAATATCAACTGCGTTACTACACTGATCGCTGTACGTTCTGCGCGCAGTGCGTTTACAGCTGCCGTCAGGGCTGCCTGGAGATGTCGAATGAGCAATGGGAACTGGCGGCTTTAGATCGGAGCGCGTTTGAGATTATCTTCGGGGATTGCTTGGAGAATGGATAAATCCTGGGACATCCTGCTCGGTGAGCAGTTAGGGCGCTTGCGGAAGACCACGCGTTCGCTTCGAGTTGCAGTCATGGGTATCGGCCATGAGTTGCAAGGTGATGACGCGGCGGGAGTTCTCATTGCCAGACACCTTCAGTCTCTCCTCGGACCATCTGAAGAACGCTTGGTCCTATGCGCCGGACCCGCCCCGGAGAACTGCACCGGAGCGCTGCGCCGTTTTGAACCTGACCTGGTGCTCATGATCGACGCCGCGCAGATGGATGAGGTGCCTGGAACCGTGCGGTTAATCTCATACGAAGACGTAACTGGAGTTGGCGCTTCAACGCACACCTTGCCGCTTCATATCCTGGCGAGCTATCTAACCTCCGAACTCGGATGCGAGATCACCTTGCTTGGGATCCAGCCCGTATCCGTGGAGTTTGGGGAGATTTCTCCACTTATGCGTAAGGTCGTGCCCGCAATTGCCCAAAGGCTGTCCATTGTTATAGGGGGAGAATTGGTGAATGAGCTCAACAATGGGTGGTTGGCGATGAACACCAGCGCTGCCTCCCTCGTACCGGCTGGTGCGAAAGCGCCTGCAGCTAAATCGGAGCTAGGAACAACATGACCGCGAAAATATTACCCAAACACGCTATGCAAGGCTGGATTGAAACCCTCCGCGAGCACTACAGGATTATTGGTCCCAAGCCCGCGCAATCCCAGTATGTTTTCGGGGACATTCACTCTGCCGATGATCTCGACCTGTCGTACCCGACATCGATCCTGCCCCCCAAGAAAGTGCTGCTGCCCCAGCGTGAGGATCTGTTTCGTTTCGATTCAATGGGAGATACCCCCATCGTTGAGCCGACGTTTGATGATGAACCGACGGTGATCCTTGGCATCCATGCATGTGATATGCACTCGATTGCACTTCTGGATCGAGTCTTCGAGAAAGGCACGACCGATCAGCATTACCAAACCCGTCGTGAGAACACTACGCTGGTAAGCCTTGAATGCACCACATCCTGTTCGGAGTTTTCCTTTTGCAAGAGCATGGGCACGCTCAGCGTTCCCGAAAATTTCGATCTGCATATGACGGACCTGGGAGATGAGTATCTATTGGAGATTGGATCTAAAAAGGGTGAAAACCTCTTGCGGGGTTTCAATGAGGTTCGAGAGGCGACAGATGCTGACTTCGAGCGCTTGAATAAAGTCATGAGCGAGAAGTGGTCACACTTCACCTATCGCCTAGATTTCGACGTCACTGAACTTCCCGCATTGCTTTCGCTGAGTTACGACAGCAAAGTGTGGGAAGAACTTGGAGACCGGTGCCTTGCCTGCGGTGCGTGTAACATCGTCTGCCCGACCTGCTATTGTTTTGATGTGAGGGACGAGGTTGACTTCAGCTTGCGCTCTGGCGGTCGTTTTCGAGTGTGGGATTCTTGCCAACTCGATCGGTTCGCAATTGTCGCTGGAGGGCATGATTTCCGCGACACTCGTGCTGCCCGACAGCGCCATCGGTTCTTCCGTAAAGGGAAATATCTGACTGATCAATACGGTGTTGTAGGCTGCGTCGGCTGTGGGCGGTGTGCTCAGGCGTGTCTCGTTCATATCTCACCGGTGGATACATTCAACGAACTCCATCGTCGGCGGGTTCCGTCTGCAGCAGCTCAGGAGGAGGCCCTGGCATGACCAATGAAATGCAGATGACTCTAGAGGCGCCCTCAATTTACCAGCCTATCATGCTCTCCATCCTGGAGATCACTCCAATGACCGATTTGGAGAAGGTATTTAAGATTGGATTGCCTCACCCAATGTCTCAGGATCATAAACCCGGTCAGTTCATGCAGATTTCGGTCCTGGGTGTTGGGGAGGCTCCGATCAGCATTTCATCTTCTCCGAGCCGGAGTAAAAACTCATTCGAGATCTGTGTACGTCGGGTCGGCGCGCTCACCAACGCACTGCACGCGCTCAGCCCCGGTGATGTTGTTGGAGTTCGGGGGCCCTTCGGCCGTGGTTTTCCAATCGAGCGTTTTCGAGGGAAGGATATTCTGTTCGCTCCGGGCGGGCTGGGCCTTGCACCGTTGCGCTCCGTCATTAACGAGGTATTGGACGATCGAAGCAATTATGGTCGGATCATCATTCTCTATGGCGCTCGTCAACCCAAGGAGATGCTCTTTCGGGATGAACTGCAGGAATGGGCGACTCGTGAGGATGTGGAGCTTCACCTCACAGTCGACGAAGCGGATGAGAAGTGGAAGGGAAACGTGGGTGTGATAACCACCCTGTTTTCAAAGATTCAGGTTTCCCCGCGAAACACCGTGGCGATTACGTGTGGTCCGCCAGTTATGTACCGTTTTGTCTTAATGGAACTGCTGGGTATGGGCATACCAGAAGGGAATATCTGGCTCAGCCTGGAGCGTCGAATGAAATGCGGTGTCGGTAAGTGTGGGCATTGCCAGATGGATCATATTTACGTTTGCCAGGATGGTCCCGCTTTCTCCTACGCCGAGATAAGGCATCTTGAGGAGGCACTCTAATGTCATCAACTAAACCGAAGATCGCCTTCTTCGATTTCGCCGGTTGTGAGGGCTGTCAGCTTACGGTCCTTGACGCGCTCCAAACTCATACGGAATTATTAAACGCAGTCGAGATCGTTCAGTTCCGAGAGGCGATGAGCAGGAGTGATGATGACTACCAGATTGCTCTCATTGAAGGGTCTTATACGCGCCCGAGCGATGAGGTCAGACTGCAAGAGATTCGCGATCAGGCTCAAATCGTTGTCGCCCTCGGTGCATGTGCGCACTTGGGCGGAGTGAATGCGGTGCGTAACGCTCATCGTCTTGAAGAGATAAAAAACTATGTGTATGGGGAGAAGGCAGAAGTCTATGAGGCTGCATCGGCGCGGCCGATCAGCGATTTCATCCAGGTTGATGCCTTCATACCGGGCTGCCCGATTGATCGCGAAGAATTTGTGAGAGCTGTAAAAAGCCTTCTCCAGGGAAATGCGCCTGACATTCCCGATTACCCGGTGTGTGTCGAGTGCAAGTTGAGGGAAACGGGCTGTGTATTTTTGTATGGGAAAACATGCCTTGGTCCGATCACAAGAGCGGGATGTGGGGCGATTTGTCCCAGTTTTGGCGTAGGCTGCGAAGGGTGCCGGGGGCTAATCCCAAATCCGAATATGGCTTCCCTTCGAGAAGTGCTCTCTGAGAATGGTCTCGACGAAATGAGCGTAAAAGCCAAGATGAGCCTTTTCTTGACCAACCAGATCGCGACAAGCGATATGGAAGCTTGAAGGAGCAGAGATGTCACAAACCTTGCAGATCGACGTACACCACATCACTCGTGTAGAGGGGCATGGCAATATCGTCGTCGATGTCCGCAAAGGAAAGCTTGTGAAGTGCGATTTGGAGATCGTTGAAGCACCTCGTTTTTTCGAGGCCATGCTGCTCGGACGACCCTATGATCAAGCCTCGCATCTCACTTCTCGCATCTGCGGAATTTGCGCCGTCACTCATGCGACGACGTCTTTGAGGGCGGTCGAAAAAGCGCTGGGGGTTGAGCCAAGCGAACAGACGAAGCAACTTCGAAAACTCAATTTATTCGGCGAAATGCTGGACAGTCATATCCTGCACGTTTACATGCTGGTCGCGCCGGATCTCCTGGGTGTGGAGAGTGTGATTTCTCTCGCCCAAACCGATATTCATGTCGTAGAACGAGCGCTGCGCATGAAGAAGGTGGCGGGAGATCTGTGTGGAGTGATCGGTGGGCGGCATACGCATCCCATTGCCATGACGGTCGGTGGATTTGCTCACTTCCCATCTGCTGAGGCGCTCGAATCCCTTTGTAAACGAATGGAGGCGATGCGAACGGACCTGGAGGATACGGTAGAGCTGATCCAGAGTTGTCAACTGCCGGCGTTTGAACGTGAAACAGAGTTCATCGCTCTACATGAAGAGGGGGAGTATTGTTTCATCGATGGGGAGATTACGAGCACGGAGGGCGGTTCGTGGCCCTTAGAGGAGTATCGATCCATAACGAATGAACACATGGTCGATCACTCCACTGCGAAACACGCCCGCCATCAACGCCAATCCTTTATGGTTGGTGCTCTGGCACGCTATAAATTAAACCACGAC
>JAUWFP010000169.1 GCA_030606845.1 Anaerolineales bacterium
CACCCCGCCTCGCGGCGACGCAGTTACAGTCGGTTACAAGCCGGAGAGCGCATGCCTGAAGAGGACTTTCACCTCTCTGTCCATGCACGCTTGCAGGCGCACGAGTGCGGAAGCTCTGCTTCCGGAAGTGGGTGCTGCCTGTGCTTTGAGGTCCATTTGTTAAACCTCCCGCAGGTTTTAAACCTGCGGGAGGTTGACGGGGCGACATAAGCATAGAGGCACAGCGACGCCGTGCCCCTACAGTTTATGAACACAGAAAGAGAAAGAGTCGACCCACCGGTCAAGAATCCTTCTCGTTTTCTCCTTCTTCATCACCAGCATCCACATCTTTGCTGCGCAAGTGCGGGAAGAGGATCACTTCACGGATGCTGGTCTTATCAGCGAAGAGCATCGTCAATCGATCGACGCCCATGCCAAAACCGCCGCTTGGCGGCATTCCATAGCGCATCGCCCGCAGATAATCCTCATCCATCGGGTGAAGCTCTTCGTCGTCAGCGTCAAACTCTCGCCCCATCTCCCGGAAGCGGGCTTCTTGCTCCAGCGGGTCGTTCAACTCCGTAAATGCATTGCAGAGTTCCATGCCGCCGATAAAACCTTCGAAGCGTTCGACCGTATTCGGATCATCCGGCTTGCTCTTGGCAAGAGGCGAGATCTCGCGAGGGTAATCGTACAGGATCGTCGGCTGAATGAGGGCAGGCTCAAGCGTGCTGCCAAGTAAAACATCGATCAACTTCCCCCGGCTGGCCTGCGCTGAAGCCTCCTGTCCTTTAGCTGCCATCGCCTTTCGCAGAGACCCGGCATCCGCGTGATCGCGAATATCAATTCCTGCTACATCCTTCAGCGCCTGCGCGAGTTCGATTCTCTTCCAGGGCGGCGAGAGATCGATCTCCTCCCCGCGGAAGTTAACGGTCGTCGTTCCCAACACCTGCTCCGCTGTGAAGGCGACCATCTCCTCGGTGAGCGTCATCACGCCCTCGTAGTCCGTGTAAGCTTGATAAAACTCGAGCTGGGTGAATTCGGGATTATGCTTGAAAGAAACCCCTTCATTCCTGAAATCACGCCCGATTTCATACACACCTTCAAATCCACCTACAAGAAGGCGCTTCAAATAAAGCTCAAAGGAGATGCGCAGGAAAAGATCCTGGTGGAGTTGATTGTGATGTGTCGTGAAGGGCTTTGCCGCCGCGCCGCCATAGATCGGCTGCAGGATGGGCGTTTCTACCTCCAGGAAACCGCGCTGGTCCAAGAACTCGCGCAGTGCGCGGATGATCGCCGCACGGGTGCGGAAGATCTCCCGCACCTCCGGGTTCACAGCGAGGTCTGCATACCGCTGCCGATATCTCGCCTCAGGGTCGGAAAATGCGCTATGCATCACGCTCTCCCCCTCAACAATCTCTTCCTTCGCAGCAGGCAGCGGGGTTATTGACTTCGCAAGCATGCGGAACGCGGCTACCTGTAAAGTGATCTCACCGGTGCGCGTGCGAAACATCGTGCCCTGCGCCTCGATGAAATCGCCGAGGTCGAAATGATCCGCGAATTGACCCATTCGCTCAGCGCCCAGTTCATTTTCGCGCAGGAAGAGCTGCAGTTTTCCGGCGCCGTCTTCGACGTGTGCAAATGTGACCTTGCCCATCTTGCGTATCGATCGCAGGCGGCCAACCACCGTAGCCTCGATCTCTGCCGTCTCTTCTGCACTTTCGTAAGCATGGATTGCTTCTTGAGTCGTGTGCGTGCGCAGCGCTTTATGCGGATAAGGCTCCTGACCCGCTTTTCGCAATCGTTCGCTTTTTTCCAATCGGACTTTCTCAAGTTCGCTCAAACCCGCCATGTGCCTGTTTTCCTTCCTGTTTCTATTTTGACAAGATCGCTCAATAGATTGAGCAGTATTTCCCTGAAAGTAGTTTACACGAAAAGTGCCCCGCTCGGCATCGCACCGGCGGGGCACTCCAAAGACGAAAAATCGATTACTTGATCTTCACAACCTTGAAACGGATCACGCCATCCGGTGCTTCAACCTCCACGGCATCTCCAACCTGCTTGTTAAGCAGAGCTGATCCGAGCGGCGACTCGTTTGAGATCAAGCCATCCTTCGGATCCGCTTCCGCGGCGCCCACAATAGTGAAAGTCTCCGCCTTCTTCTTGCCTTCTTTGATCGTCACCGTAGCGCCAATCTCAACGGTGTCCGATTTTTTGTTATGCTCGATGATCTGCGCCTTTGCCAACATACGCTCAAGTTCAATGATTCGCCCTTCAACGAAGGCTTGTTCATTCTTGGCGGCTTCATATTCAGCGTTATCAATTAATTCGTCACCGCCCTGGATGGCCTCGCGCAAGCGCAGGGCAACTTCCTGGCGGCGCACAACACGTAGATGCTCCAGTTCCTCTTCCAGTTTCTTCAGACCTTCAGCGGTGATGTAAACTTCATTTTTACTCATTATTCTTCCCATTTCTAACTTATTCACAACCCCAAGTGATGTTTTGGCGAATAAAAAACTGAGAGAGATCTCTCAGCGCGCCTTTCCAATTGGTTGCGGCGATGATAGCACAACTTATCCAAACTGTCCAGAATCTTGGGTACCGGGTATTTCGTCCCATAACACCACAATGCGAGGTTCATTCCGATGCCTACTGCCTGAAAACCCGACGCTGCTTCAAGCTATCGGCAGATCGGGTGCCCGCTTTACGACACCCAGTTGGATTCGGTATGGGTCCCCAGCGCTTGCGTGAGCAGTGGAATTCCACCTTGCGAATCATGATAGTCGCGCAGTTCGGCCAATAACTGGGTTTCATCCTCCCAGAAGGTGGATAGCTGGGTCTGGTATTCGGTGACGGCATGAGCCCAGGTTTCGATTGCATCTTCAGTCAATGGCATAAAAACACACTCACCGCTCGGACGACCCAGCTCTGGGGGGACGTCCCCGCCGCGAGCGACGTATGGGAAGTCAAAATAGTACGTCAACGGACGCATGAATCTCTCCGCGGCCATGCGAATGATGCGATGGTCCACGTGCCCACCCATTGCCAGCGGACAATACACTTTCGCCATGGAGATGTCCGCTTCCATGAACGCATCCCTGATTTGCTCCACGAGGTCCATATCTTGCGCGTGCACCTCCCCGAAGAGCGCCTCCTCGGTTGGGTACATAGGCAAACCTTCCAGGTCAGCGCGATAGATGGCGTCTGGGAAGTTCAAGTGGACGACAGTCGTCCCTAAGCGGCCACATGCCAGTCGGTCCTCGGCTCGGCGCATGGCGATCGGGGGACCTGCCTTCCCCCAACGGGCGTGCAGGTCAGCCGCCAGCGGTGAGATGGACCAATCTGGTGGATCTCCGGCGAAGATGGTGAGCACCGAGACCGGTTCACCGCGTGCGTCCTGCATCGCCATTAAGCCGCCGCAGGAGAAGACAGCATCATCCAGATGCGGCGAAAGATACAGGTGAGCGGTCATATTTGAGATTATATCCCTCTTTTTATGGGATTATGTTAGCCAAATCACTTTACATAAATAGAGTTTCGGCTGATTTACAGCTAAAAATAGAATTTTGGGGCTTGAAATGATCCCTAGCAGTCATGGAGCGTTGTAACATGGGGGTACACTGCGCGTGTGCGCGTCCAAGGCAAGCGGCTGATACGGGCTCAACCCGTCGGGTCGAATCTGGGCCATGACAAATGCCCTGGCTGGTTCCCTTCAATCGCAGTTGCACCTGGCTTGAACCCGTATAATCGTTGACGCTTCCCGCCGCCCAGTGATACAATCGGAGCCGATGCGCCGTTAGCTCAATTGGCAGAGCAGGGGCCTTTTAAGCCCAAGGTCACAGGTTCGATCCCTGTACGGCGCACCTCTCTTAAACACCAAGATCCCGCATGAATTGTGGGATTTTTGCTTTTGATATGACTCCTTATCATGACCATAGGCCAAACAAACCCCTGTTCACCCGCCTTTGACCTGTAATTGATTGGCAGGACTAAACGCCTTGTGTTTTTCCCTGTGCTCTTCGGGAAGAAACACAGCATAATAATTCTTTGTCACTGCGATCTGGCTATGACCCATCAAATCAGATGCGGATGCTAGATCCCCACCACTCAGAATATACTCTCTTCCAAATGCATGTCGAAACGCGTGAGGGTTTACTCTTCCTTCTATACCATGTCTCCTCTTTCTTCTTCGTAGCATCTGAAGAACAGAATTGGGATTCATCGGTCGGTTCTCTGCTAAAGAAGTAAAAACAAACTCACAATCATTAGGTGGCCTTACCTCCAACCACTCATATAAAGCATCAACAGTTATTTCTTCAAATAAGACAACGCGTACTTTATCCCCTTTTTCGTGCAGCTTGGCCTTCATCTTCTCAAGATCTAGCTCACCATTTTTCAGTTTGCATAACCCCCCCACCCTACATCCAGTATCCAGGAGGAATATAATGATCGCCCGATCACGTTTCCCGGCGATTGACTCATCACAATGAGATAGCAGCCTAGCAACGTCTGATATTTCAACCGCCTTCGGAAGCTGCTGCGGAAGTTTCGGAAGCTTTAACCTTCTCCAGAATGGGTTATTAATCCAACGTTCTTCATAAAGCCATTTGAATAGCCTCCTGACAACCCTCACATGTGAATAAAAGTAATGAGGTGAGAGTTCTTCGCCACGAAGCCATACAATGTAATCTCTTACAGCATCAATATCAATTTTCTTTACGTCCCAATCACCATACTTGCTGAGAAACCTTGCCAGCCGAACCCGATACCAGGTCACGGTATCTTGCTTCACACCTTCTGCAAGCAAGGCTATGAGCATCTTCTCTACCCCATTTAGGACTGACAACTTTCTGAACACTCTAATTTATATCTCCAAATTTTTATAAATAGACCCACCTCGGCCGTTAAATAGACCCACCTCGGCCGTCAAGTAATATGCCTCGGTGGGCTTTACTTTGATGTCCAAATATCCAATTCCCAAGGCTCCGGGTTACCCGTGAGCTTTGGGTGCGTTCCTGGTCGGTCCCGCTTACGCTAGGTCCTCCCCAGGATCGCCTTCCCAAGCACACTTATTTTCACACTTCAGCGAGTCATCTTCCTCAATTTCTATCCACCAATCCGGATATATCATCAGTTTTCCATGCCAATCAGACTTATAAACCTCAATATTCCCACCCTTGACGATGTACTTAACCACATAGCTAATTGTCTTAACCCTGTTTTGAATAATGCTTGTATGAGCAAATCCTGCCCAGTCATTCCACGTATCGTGTATCAATTGAAACTTTA
>JAUWFP010000085.1 GCA_030606845.1 Anaerolineales bacterium
GCGCACCTGGACCTGGCATCCCGAATCAGGGCGCTTCGAACTCTCAGAAGAAGCGCTCGCAGATCCAAAATACCGGATTCACGTACTGCACGACGCCGATCAAGCTGCCCTGGAAGGCGATTACGAGACGGCAACAAAAGGGTATCTGCGGGTTATGGAGGATGGAACCCTGGATGATTGGTCCTCCGGTGAGGACGGAAGAGCAACGCTCCGCGCTTATGCTGCCTTTCGCCAGATCGTCATCGATGTTCGTCAGGGGAATACAGCGAACGCCGAAGCTGGAATAGATTTCCTTCGAGCCGCCTATCCGCCCGAATCTCCTCACCACGCCTACGCTGGCTTGGCAGAAAGATTCTGGGAAACCTGCCAGATCGATGGGGATCTAAGAGAAGCATGTTTGGCCGCGCAAAGTTACGCCCTCCATAATCCTGAGGGCATACTCGAACCGCTTAACTATGGCTACGCCAACCGCACATACCTCGCGGCTGACATCTGCCCGTTCGATAATAGATAGAAACAATAACCATCTTAGGGAACACCACAAAGGACTTCGATGCCTCCACTACCGATCACCCAGTTTGAAGCGCATATGCCGAAGCTTGTAGCGTTGATCGAGAACCTCGTCCAAATCGAATCTCCAACAACCTCGAAATCGGCTGTCGACGAACTCGGGCGCTTTGTCGCCGCCGAGATGGAAGCACGCGGCGCACAGGTCCGCAAAGAGCCACAAACGGATGCAGGCGATCATCGGATTGGCACCTGGGGTGAGGGGCACGGGGGATTGCTGCTCATGGTGCATCTCGACACGGTTCATCCTCTCGGCACTCTGGAGAACATGCCCTTTGTTAAACGTGAAAACCACCTTTTCGGACCTGGCGTACTGGACATGAAGGCCAGCATTGCGATGGCGATCACCGCGATCGAGATACTGCGTCAGAACGAGAAATTAAGACAGGACAAGCTGACTTTACTGTGCACCTCCGATGAAGAAACTGGAAGCCGCACTTCACGAGCGCTCATCGAACAGTTGGCGCAAGGTCATGAACTCGTCCTCTGTCTCGAACCTGCCCTGCCAGACGGCGGCCTGAAAACTTGGAGGAAAGGCACGCTCGCTTTCAGGGTTGAGGCGATAGGCAAGGCCGCACACGCAGGCAGCAACATCAAGGATGGAGTAAACGCCATCCTCGAGATGGCTCATCAAATTCCGGGGATCGCCGCGCTTGCCGATGACAAAACCGAGACCACGATAAATGTCGGCGTGATTGAAGGCGGCACTCGCTCAAACGTCGTCCCCGATCTCTGCTGGCTGCGGGTCGATGGACGCGCCAAGACAAAAGATGAGGGAGATCGGGTCTTGGCCTCAATGCTCGCTCTCGAACCTATTCTCGAGGGCGCGGAAATCAGGGTGAAAGGCGGTTGGAATCGGCAACCCATGGAACGCAATGAACTGATGGTAAAAACATTCCAACGCGCACAAGGCATCGCCCGCGACCTGGGGCTCTCGGTCTCAGAGGGGGGCACCGGAGGCGGTTCTGACGCCAATTTCGTCGCTGCTCTGGGGGTTCCCGTGCTGGATGGTTTCGGCGCGATCGGGACCGGCGCCCACACCCAACACGAACAAATTGAAACGGGGAGTTTAGCAGAACGGACGGCATTGATCGCCGCCATGATCAGCGAGTGGTAGTCAACCCTTCAAGCACTGCCAATAAATCGGCGTAGTCGTTCATCCACGCCATCTTGCGCAGGAAGTCCGCGGGCGAAAGGGAATGCTCCCATAGGGCGCGCACAGCCTCCCCCACAGGGTCATCCCCTGCGGCCCCGCCGGGTTCGTCGGCGTAGGCTCCATGGAACGCGAAGTAAGCCTGATTCAGGCGGCGGATGCGATATCCATGCTCCCAGAAGAACTCCCTTCTGGCATCCATATAGCGCTCGGCAGTTTCAATCTCTCCCGCTTCCAAGAACGCGTCGGTCCTGACTCGTGTCTCATGCATTTCCTTCCTGAAATCAAAAGCTGGAGGCTCCGTCTCGCTCTCGCTTGAGGTGGGTGCCAGTTCATCCGGAAGCAGTGCAGGATAGTATCGTCGGATTACCTCCCACCCGATCTCCTTACCCATCAACGATGCAGTTGTCTCGTTCATGGTTCGAAGCTCTTCGTTCGTGAAATAATTCATGCCCAGCGGGCGCAAGGTCAGATAATTGTGAATCCACTCGTGAGCAATCACTTCAACGATCCACGTCAGATTGGTTGTCTCCATCACCATGGTTGGATAGGTTCCCATTCCACCGATGGGCACGACAAGCGCCGAGACATCCAGACTCTCTTCGATACCACCCTCGAGATTCACTTTCCGTTCAAGCGTCAGATTCACATCGAGGGTGATATTCGCAATCTGACGGATGACCTCGCGCGGTGAAACGATGAGCGCATTTGGAAGCGGATCGAAGGTGAATACAACCGGCGGGAAAGGCGCACCCCCTAATTCCAATCCCATATCCGCAACAACAATCGCCACCTGCTCCTGAAGGATGCTCTCAGCGGGTGGTCCAAACCGATTCACCTGGTTGCGGATGTTCTCCAAGTTATCCAAACTCTCCTGGAGAGCAGCGCTGGCTTGATCCATATTCGGGTCCCCCAGCGCTTCTTGTACTTCCCGCTCGGTCTGCTGTGCGCTTCGCACCAGCTCAAGATAATCAATGACCAGTTGCGCGCGCTCGTCCTCACCCGCGTATGCTGCCGGGTGGAGGCTGAGTTGACTGAGCTTCTCAATGGAAGCATCTATGGTCCAGCCAAGATAGTTAAACTCCACCGACCGGGTGAAGAGCCGGGTCCGATCCACAACATCGCGAACATTCAGACTGCTCCCGCCCAGGAGCAGAGTCATCATAAAAAGAAATGCACAGCGCATAATAACGCGCCAGAGCTTTTTGAAGTGTCCCACTAAACGCATAGCGGCATGATACCAAGCGAGGAAATGGTGTCAACATCGGTATGTTATAATCTCGTTCCCTCCAGATCAGTAAAAACGATCAGGAGCCCATAAACCGATGAATTTCCTCGTAACCGGCGCCGCCGGATTCCTTGGCTCAGCACTTGCCAACCGATTAGCCCGCGAAGGGCACCAGGTTCGTGGCTATGATGACCTCTCAGCCGGGGACCCATCGCGACTCTCGGCAGATGTGCTCTTCACTCGCGGAGATGTGACCGATCGCCCCAAACTCTGGACGCTTTTACAGGAGATCGATTGTGTTTACCATCTGGCCGCGAAAGTATCCGTCCCCGAATCGATTCTCTACCCACGCGAGTACAACATCATCAACGTCGGCGGAACCGTCAGCGTCATGGAGGCGATGCGCGACGTCGGAGTCCGCAGGGTAATCTTGATCTCCTCCGGCGCGATTTACGGCGATCAAGGTCAACAACCCCTGGTCGAGGATGCACCCCCGAATCCAGGATCCCCCTATGCTGTGTCAAAATTAGCCGCTGAGCATTACGTTCATACGATCGGTGCACTCTGGGGAATAGAGACCGTCGCACTGCGCGTGTTCAACGCCTACGGCCCTGGTCAGCCACTCGCCGCAGTCCACCCGCCTGTCATACCACACTTCTTGCGCCAGGTTTCCCATGGAGGATCGATGGTCATTCACGGGAAGGGTGAACAGACGCGTGATTTCGTCTACCTGGACGATGTCGTTGCGGCTATGGTCGCCGCCGCTTCCGCGCCTACAATTAATCGCTCCGTGATCAACATCGGCAGTGGAACTGAGACGAGTATTCAATCCCTGGGTCAAGCCGTCCTGGAAGTCGCTGGCATAAAGTCGGAGTGGATTTACAGAGAAGACCAGGATGCTGGTCCCTCGCGCATGTGCGCCGACATTCGTCTTGCCAGAGAGACGCTTGGGTATAGACCGCGCTTCAGCCTGCAGGAAGGGCTCGATCGTATGATCAGCAAGGACCCACTGTTCCGCCACGATCCACCCTCCGGGTGAACTTCCTGCCAATTTAGCGGCAACCTCTAGGATCGGATTTCGGGTATTGATCCTGGTAATTCGTTAAGGCACCTATCCGTACCACGAAACTGCCGCCGTGATTCTTTTAACCGGATTTCAATGATGACCTCCAATTCTATGATCGCACGCAGCTTCTTCGATCGTCCTACATTGACCGTCGCTCGCGAATTGCTCGGACAGCGCCTCGTCAAACTCGAGGGCGATCAGCGCATTGCCGGTTTGATCACCGAAACCGAGGCCTATATCAGCACCGAGGACGACGGGTGTCATGCCCGCTCAGGTCGCACAAACCGCAATCGCTCGATGTGGGGTCCACCAGGTCATGCCTATGTCTACTTCACCTACGGCATGCATTGGATGTTGAACTTCGTTACCGAGAGAGAGGGTTTCCCAGCTGCAGTACTTCTGCGAGGCGTGAAGCCGGTTGAAGGACACGAAATTATCCGGCGGCGAAGAGCCGGACGCCCGGAGTCGGAGTTAACCGACGGACCGGCGAAATTGTGTCAGGCATTCGCCATCGACCGGAGCTTTGATGGCCTCGACCTATGCCATCCGCAGAGCGTACTTTTTATCGAGCGGGATGTTGACATCCCGGAACAAAGCGTAACAATTGGACCGCGAGTGGGTTTAAATCAAGTAAGCGAACCGTGGAAGAGTATGCCCTGGCGCTTCAGGGTCAATCCACGCTTATAAGGAGATCTAACAATGGGACTACTGGATGGTAAAAACGCTCTGGTTTTCGGGGTAGCTAACGACCACTCGATCGCCTGGGGGATCTCCCGGGCCATGCATGAACACGGCGCTCAACTCGCCTTTTCCTACGCCAGTGAGGCTCTTGAGCGTCGGGTGCGGCCACTTGCCGAATCGGTAGGCTCAGACTTCATCGAACTCTGCGACGTTGCCGACGACAAGCAGATCGAGGCAGTTTTCACCAAGGCGGCCAAAAGACTCGGGAGCATTGATGTTCTTGTGCACGCTGTCGCCTATGCTGACCGCGAGGACCTCAAAGGCGATTTCCACATGACGAGCCGCAGCGGCTTCCATCTAGCAATGGACATCAGTGTGTTTTCGTTTATAGCTCTGGCACGTGCCGCCTTGCCGCTGATGAAACCGGGCGGTTCGATGCTCACCCTGAGTTATTACGGCGGCCAAAAAGTGGTCCCGAATTACAACGTGATGGGGGTAGCAAAGGCCGCGCTTGAGGCGACCACCCGCTACCTCGCCGCCGATCTCGGACCCAGGGATATCCGCGTAAATGCCATTTCTGCCGGACCCATCCGCACCCTATCCGCTGCCGGCGTGAGTGGGTTTAAACGAATGCACCGGGAATTCTCCGCATTCGCCCCGCTGCGCAAGAACATCACCATCGAGGATATCGGCGGTGCGGCTGTCTGGCTCGCGTCTGACCTAGCGAGCAAGGTCACAGGCGAGGTGCTATTTGTCGACTCGGGATACAATATTCTTGGAATCCCTGATATTGAAGAAGGTCAAAACTAAGCGTTCCCTGGAAACCTGGCAGTGTTAAACATCTTTCGTTCCGGCCCTCTAGCTCATACCGATCCAGAACTGAGAGCGCTCCACGCGCAGCTCTCAAAACGCGCCGTCATTGTTGTCTATGGGATATTCGGTATCTGGCTGTTTACCGACCTGATTATCCGGCACTTCCTCCCCTCAAGCGCAGCCGATAGCCTCCTTTTCGATTTAGTCGCGGCCATCCTTCTAGGAATCGTGGGAGCCATTGCCCTGCGTCTCATTAATCTGGGAAACACTTCTCGTGCAGGCTACCTTCTCGCCAACTCGTTTCTCGTCTTAGCACTTATCATCCTGTTTTTCTTCCCCCCGAGGGTATTCATCCCAGCCGCACTTCTTTTCATCCCCATCGCGCTTGCAGGTATGTTGATCGGTGGAAGAACCCCCTTTTTATATTCGGTCCCTGCCTCGCTAGCGCTCGCCGCGAGTTATTTCATGCACGGTAGTGAATTCATACTGCCTGGTATCGAGCTTGAAGGTATCTCCGCGGGTCTTTTCCTTGGCTGCCAAATCGTTCTTCATCAGGGTCTGGCAACCATGTTCTCCATTAATTCCGCGCATGTTGAATCCACGATCGAACAATTGCTTGATCAAACCGAACAATTGTCGCACCTGGCAAATACCGATGCGCTGTCCGGGCTGGCGAACCGCCGCTTCTTTGTTGAGCAGCTTGAGCGTGAATTTGCGCGCGCCAAACGTTACCGCCGACCTCTAACACTTCTTTACCTGGACCTGGATGACTTCAAAGCGATAAATGATCGCTTTGGACATGCAGTCGGGGACAATGTCATAAGCAACTTGTCTTTATCGATGCGCGCCGTGCTGCGTTCAACGGACCTGTTAGCACGTATCGGCGGGGATGAATTTGCTGTTCTGCTCCCCGAGACAACGATAAAGGGCGGCGTCGGTGTGACCCAAAAATTGAAGCGCGCCCTGGTCGCGTTCACATCCAGACCGGACTCCGTAATCCCCTCCTTGACCTTTTCAGCAGGTCTGGCCCAGTTTCGCTTCGAGGATGAATCGATCGATGACCTGCTCGCGCGTGCAGACCACGCTCAATATAAAGCCAAGGATGCGGGCAAGGGACAGATTCGCACACAGCACGACACCATTCAGCTTTCTCTATTTGAGGAAGAACAAACTCCCTGAGAAGGCAGCCTTACTCTCTCGGCACAGACCTCACTTCCTTCTTCTATTGAGAAGCTGACAAATTCAGAACATCGATCATGAAAGGATCTTCAATGGTACATACGGGAAACATTGATCTGAGTACCAGGGGACATGCTGACATGCACGACCTGACGAAGGCCGTAGAGGATATCGTCGAGAGCTCCGGGGTGCACTCCGGTCTCGTTACGGTATTCACCCCCTCGGCGACCAGTGCCATCACAACCATTGAATTCGAGTCGGGCGCGTTGGAAGATCTTCGGCATGCGCTCGACGAGATTGCCCCACAGGACCGTACCTACCAACATAATCTTCGTTGGGGAGACGGAAACGGTCATTCCCATTTGCGGTCGGCACTGCTCAAGACTTCTTTTTCGATTCCGATTGTCGCCGGTAACATGACGCTGGGAACATGGCAGCAGATCCTGTTCGTTGATTTCGACGTACACCCTCGCCAACGCCGCCTTGTCGTACAGGTCATGGGTGATTGAGCCTCGTGGTGTCGTAAGATGACAACCCATCGCTGATCGAAAGTTAAGGGGCATAGGAGTTCAATATTGAAACGTCTTCTAGCGGTTCTAGCGCACCCAGATGATGAGAGCTTTGGCCCGGGCGGAACCTTGGCGCTTTATGCCCAGGAAGGCGTCGAAGTGCATCTCATCTGCGCCACGCGCGGTGATGTCGGCGCAATCCCGCCTGAGATGCAGCTAAACGCTGAAGAGACCGCTCGTATGCGCATGGACGAGCTGCGCTGCGCGGCGGAGCAGCTTGGATTGGCAGAGGTGCACATCCTGGGCTACCGCGATTCAGGCATGCCCGGCTCGAGCGACAATAACCACCCCGAGGCGCTTGCTGCAGCCCCGGTGGCAGAAGTCGCCGTGAAGGTTGCCGATCTGATGCGCCAGATACATCCACAGGTTGTGATCACCCACGACCCTGTCGGAGGCTACCATCACCCCGATCACATCGCCGTACACAAAGCAACTGTTGAAGCTTTCAACCGCGTAAGAGGGGAGATGGAGGGCGCATCTGTTCCTCCAAAGTCTTGCCTTCAAAAACTCTACTATCACACCTTCCCACGTCGTTTCCTGCGCATCATGGTGCGGCTGCTGCCCCTCTTCGGCAAGAATCCCAGGAAATTCGGGCAGAATGAAGATATAGACTTGCTGGAGATCAGCCGCGACGACTTCCCCATTCATGCCAGAATCGACTTCCGCCGGGTCGCCGATCAAAAAGAAAAAGCCTCTGCCTGCCACCAGAGCCAGCAGGGGCCGAGTTCCGGCGGGCTCTTTGGTGTGCTCATGAGGCTTTTTAGCGGACCGGAGACTTTCACGCGCGCCTACCCAGCAGCGGATGACAGGCTGCGAGAGCGTGACCTCTTCGACGGCGTGGACAGCGGCTGACCACACCGGCCA
>JAUWFP010000273.1 GCA_030606845.1 Anaerolineales bacterium
TCTCCGGAGGACGATGTTGAGATCCGCCGAGTTACGCTTATCAACCGCACCGCCCGCACGCACCAAATCGAGGTCACAAGCTATATCGAACTCGCCATGGCTCCGCACGCCGCTGACCGCCAGCACCCGGCATTCAGTAAATTGTTCATCCAGACTGAAGCTGTCGCCGCTCAGCGTACACTGATTGCATCGCGCAGAGCGCGCAATGAGGACGATCCACCCATTTACGTCGCTCATCGCCTGACTTTCGATCATGATGCTGATGCAAGTATGCAGTATGAAACCGATCGGGAAATCTTCATCGGACGGGGGCGTTCCAAGGTCCATCCACAAGCGATGGGACGCACTTTGACCAACAGCGCCGGCTACGTCTTGGATCCCATCTTGAGCCTGCGTCAGCGGGTGATATTGCGTCCAGGTCAGACTACTCAGTTCTCACTGATCTTGGGAGCGGCGGAGTCGCGCGAAGGCGTTCTGGCGCTCATGGAGAAATACGGGGAACCAACCGCGGTCTCGCGGGCGATGGAATTAGCTTGGGTCTACGCTCAGCTTGAATTAAGGCTGCTGCGGATCCACCCCGATGATGCGCGTCGTTTCCAGCGGCTGGCGGCGCATATGCTTTACACTAATGCCCAATTACGACCGCCGCTCGAACGCATCCAGGGCAACCAAAAGGGCCAATCTTCGCTATGGCCGTATGGCATCTCCGGCGATCTGCCCATTGCAGTTGTCAGCATCGGCGAGGTGCAGGATATCAGCCTTGTGCGCCAGATGCTCCAAGCGCATACCTACTTGCGTCAGCATGGCCTGGTGGTCGACCTCGTCATTTTGAATGAGGAGTCGAGTTCTTACGAGCAGCCGCTCAACGAGCAGATCGAGCGGTTGATCCAGGCTAATTCGATGTATACGGGCGTTGATCAACCCGGGGGTGTGTTCCTGCGCAGCGCTGACCAGATCCCCGAGGATGATTTGAAGCTCATTCTTGCTACGGCCCACGTTTCACTGGTTGCCGCTCGCGGCCCTCTGCCACAGCAATTAGGGACGCCTTCTGAGAGCGTTGAGCTTCCAGAGAAGATGCGCACGAAGCGGGTAACAGAGGAACCATCCGCACGCCTTTCCTTCATGGAGCTTCCTTACTTCAATGGCCTTGGTGGCTTCACGCAGGATGGTGGCGAATACGTGATTTATTTGGGTCCGCAAACGAATACCCCCATGCCCTGGGTGAACGTCATCGCCAATCAACATTTCGGCACGATGGTCAGCGAATCCGGTGTGGGTTTTACTTGGTACGGCAACAGTCAGCGGAATCGTCTCACCGAATGGTCCAATGACCCCATTCTAGATCCCGCCTCGGATGCGATCTACATACGCGATGATGAGAGCGGCAAGTTTTGGAACCCCACGGCGTTGCCGATTCGGGAAAGACCGGCCTATCGTGCCAGACACGGCGCCGGCTACAGTGTTTTCGAGCATAACAGCCATGCGATCGAGCAGGAGTTGACGGTCTTCGTACCTCAAGATGATGAGGGCGGGGAGCCTGTTCGTCTCCAGATTCTGAAGCTGCGAAACGATTCATCCAAGATCAGGAAATTATCCATCTTCTTTTATGTTGAATGGACTCTGGGTGAGAATCGGGAGACATCTCAAATGCACGTTGTCACCCAATGGCAGGAGGGTGATCAGGTGCTGCTCGCTCGCAATGGCTATCACCCGGACTACCCTGAGCGGGTGGCCTTCGCGGCGATGAGCCTGGATGCGGTTTCCTACACCGCTGATCGCGCGGAATTCCTCGGACGTAATGGGACAATGGTGAAACCCGTAGGGTTGGAGCGCACGTCATTGGGGGGGCGTACGGGGGTAGGCTTAGATCCATGCTCGGTGATTCAGGTTCAGATTGAGCTTGCACCGGAGCAAGAGACGGAATTGGTTTGCATCCTCGGACAAGCGGACTCAGACGAGGAGGCCGTCCGAATCGTGCGCATATACCGAGAGAATTTGGCGGTTCATGCATCCTTGGAAAGCACCCAGAGTTGGTGGGATGAAATTCTAGGGACGATCCAGGTGGATTCGCCCGAGCTTTCGATGGATTTCCTGCTAAACCGGTGGTTGTTGTATCAAAGCTTGAGCTGCAGAATCTGGGGTCGCTCTGCCTTCTATCAATCCGGCGGCGCGATTGGCTTCCGCGACCAGCTTCAGGATATGATGGCTTTCCTTTACACAATGCCGGGTATTGCCCGAGAACATCTTTTACTCGCCGCCAGCCGTCAGTTTCGGGAGGGAGATGTGCAGCACTGGTGGCACCCTCCGAGCGGCGCCGGCATCCGCTCCCGGATTTCGGATGATCTGCTTTGGCTTCCCTATGTTACGGCACAGTATGTCCGCGTCACAGGCGATGAAGCTATCCTTTCAGAGAGAATCCAATTCCTTGAAGCCAGACAGCTCGAGGAGGGTGAGCATGAAGTCTTTCTCGTCCCTGACGTCACTGTGGAGCGGGCTAGCCTTTTTGAGCACTGCCGCCGAGCGCTTGAACGCGGACTAACGGAAGGGCCGCGTGGGTTACCGCTCATCGGCGCAGGGGATTGGAACGACGGGTTGAATCGGGTGGGGGCGGATGGCAGGGGGGAGAGTGTCTGGCTGGCATGGTTCCTGGTTGATGTGTTGCATAGGATGGCCGATCTCGCCGATCGCGTTGGTGAGAGTGACCTGAAGGTGCAGTATTTCGAGCGGGCACAAATCCTTACCGAGCGCATCGAGCAAGAGGCCTGGGACGGGGAATGGTACATCCGAGCGACTTTCGATGATGGGACCCCGCTCGGATCATCCATGAATGAGGAAGCGCGCATCGATTCGTTGCCGCAATCTTGGGCGTGGTTGAGCGGCGCGGCGAATCCTGAAAGAGCGACCATCGCCCTTGAATCAGCCTGGAGGCAGCTTGTGAACGAGGAGGATAAACTAGTCCTGCTTTTCACGCCTCCTTTCGATAAATCACGCCGGAATCCTGGATATATCAAGGGATACCCCCCGGGTGTTCGTGAGAACGGCGGCCAATATACGCACGGATCCCTGTGGTTGGCGATGGCGATGGCGCGCAAAGGAGACGGCGATCGGGCCGCACGCCTGCTACGCATAATGAACCCGATCGAGCAGACCAAGGAGTCGGAAAACGTGTGGCGCTACCGAGTTGAGCCATACGTCGTCACGGCGGATGTGTATCATCTGCAGGGGCGCGTTGGGCAAGGGGGATGGTCGTGGTACACAGGGTCGGCCGCCTGGATGTATCGCGTGTGGCTTGAAGAGATCCTCGGTTTCCGGCTTGAAGGGGAGCAGCTGCAGCTTGATCCAGTCATCCCCGGTTGGTGGGATGGGTTTACACTCACTTATCGCTTTGGCGAGGCGGCTTACTCCATTGAGGTTCAGAACCCGGATCATGTTGAACGAGGCGTTCACTCAATTGAGATGGACGGCCGCCTGCTTGAAGATGGCATCATCCTGCTCAAGCGTGATCCCGTTAAACACAGAATCCGCCTTGTTTTAGGGGA
>JAUWFP010000285.1 GCA_030606845.1 Anaerolineales bacterium
CATTTTCGAGCCATGGATCGATTTTCCGATCAAATTCATGGCATCTTGAACCCGCTGGACGACATAGCGGGGCATGTTCGTATTGATCTCGCTGGCCAACTCGATGAAACGAGCGTTGTACTTCACGCTCTTTAATTTCCAGGAGAGGTAGAGCGGATCAATCGGGATGCAATGTCCACCAAGCCCGGGCCCAGGAGTGAACTTCATGAAACCGAAGGGTTTCGTCCCTGCGGCTTCGATAACCTCCCAAACATCCATACCCAGACGATCACACATTAATGCCATTTCGTTCACCAGGCCAATGTTGACTGCTCGGAATGTGTTTTCGAGCAGCTTCGTCATTTCAGCGGTTTCTGTCGATGCAACAGGAACAATAGTTTTCATCGCCTGACCATACATCGCCGCCGCGACTTCAGTGCAAGCCGGTGTAATCCCACCGATCACCTTCGGTGTGTTTACCGTTGTCCAATCCGACCGGCCCGGGTCCACTCGTTCTGGTGAGAAGGCGAGAAAGAGATCCTCCCCCACCTTTAGGCCCGTGGATTCCATCTCGGGCTGGACGAGTTCACGCGTCGTCCCCGGATAGGTGGTGGATTCAAGGATGATCAACATTCCAGCGTGGAGGACTTCTCTCAAAGCTTTCGAGACGGAGATGATATAGGACAGGTCAGGGTCTCCTGTTTTCCTCAAGGGCGTAGGTACGCAGATGCTCACACCATCAACCTCAGCCAGGTCTGCGTACTCGGTCGTAAACTTCAAGCGCCCATCGTCCACAAGCCGAGTCAAAAGTTCATCGCCAATGTCTTCGATGTAGCTTTTTCCATCACGCAGCAGGTCTATTTTGGTGGGATCGACATCCAGGCCCACGACTTGATAACCGGCCTCCCCCAAAACGACGGCAAGTGGAAGTCCAACATAACCCAGGCCAACAACACCTATCGTGGCTTTGCCTTGCTTGAAACGCTCGATGAGTTTCAGCGCAGCGGGCGGCAATATTGACTCTTTTTTCGACATATCAGTATTAAACTCCAGATTGAGTGCTTACAGTAAAGTCTTTGGAGGCCCGGTGATCAGCCTCGGGGCATAGGCGGAACCTGCTGTCTCTAAAATAGCGGCTAAATCAAAAAAGCTCGAGCTGCTCAGGATCCACCGGAGCTGGCTGATCCGGCTGGGAGGTGGAAGCCTCTTTTTCGATGAGTGCGGGAAGCATAGAAAAATCCGCCTCGATAACTTTTCTGAGTGACGGCTGATGTAATGCCGCTGCAGGATGATACATCGGGACGATCAATCTTCCATCGATCTCCTTCGCTTGTCCATGGATCTTGCTGATACGAGTATCCGGGAAGTATCCAGCCATCGAGAATCGCCCGAGAGTGACAATCACCTTGGGGTTGATAGCCTCGATCTGGCGTTCGAGGTATTTCCCACATGCTTCGATCTCTTCCGGTTGAGGATCGCGGTTGCCGGGTGGACGACACTTGACAACATTGCCAATAAACACATCCTCCCGTTTAAGATCAATGCTGGCAAGCAGATCCTCGAGAAACCGACCCGCAGCTCCTACAAAAGGCTTCCCTTGTTCGTTCTCGTGAAATCCCGGCCCCTCACCAATAAACATCAAATCAGAATCAGCCGGTCCTTCACCCGGCACTGATTTCTTTCGTGATGCATGGAGTTTGCAATCAGTACAGACCTCAATTTCCTGCGCAATTGCTTTCAGTTTTTCTGCCGCTCCCACTCTATCCCTCCAGACTCTTTTCACGCCACCCGGGCAAATCATTGAGGACCATCAACAGCGCATCCTCGTGATTGTCCCGATAATACCGCGCCTTCCGTGCTTTGATCTGGAAACCGAATTTCTCGTAAAGATCAATCGGTCCTTCATTCGACTCCCGCACCTCGAGTGTGACGAGATCAGCCCCAAGGCGCGAAGCTTCTATTAAAGCTTCTTCTAATAACCTACGTCCAATTCCCCGCTCTCTGTACTCCGGGTGCACAGCGAGTGTGCTTATATGTGCCTCATCTACAAGGAACCAGAAACCAACATACCCTACGACAGGCTGTTTGCGTTGATCTTCCAATTCGGCGACGAATAGATGCGCGGCCGAGTTCTCAGTTAACTCAAGATGATAAGTTCTCTCTGACCAAGGGAGTGAGAAGGAAAGTCTATCGATCTGGACGACTCGTTCCACGTCCAATAAACACATGGGTCGGATGTGAATGCTGATACGTTCAAATACCTGAGTGATATCCATCATACCGGCTTCAGATAGATTGGAGAGAGCTCGCCCACCGACCCCTTCTTACGGGATTTCAACCTCTTCCAAGCTAGCTCAGCTAGAAATCCTGGTCGACGGACACACTGCACAGGAGGAGCTAGCTCTACGCCAGGGATACCGCGCAACAACGCCCGCGTCTGGCTGTCCATATCTGCACAGATGTAAGCTTTCTCCTCTAACGATTCTTTGAGTTCATCCCAGGTGAGCACATCCGGCTCACCCTGCGGCTTCCAGACTCCACGGGTCCATTTGTACCACAAACCCGCGATTCGCTTGCGCCCCGCCCTCACAGCGACAAACATCGGCTCCGTTCGCTTCGGTTGAGCGAGGGCCAGAATGTCCAACGTTGGGATACCGACTGTGGGTAGACCGCGTGCAAGCGACAGCCCTTTCGCAAGGGCCAACCCGATCCGCAATCCCGTGAAGGATCCTGGGCCAATCGCCACACCAATGGCTTCGATAGAAGATATCGGCTCTCCAACTCTGCGCATGATGAGCGCAATTTCTGGGGCGAGTTCGACGGTATGATGCCCCTCACCCTCCCAAACGCACTCCGCCATAACGCGGTCTCCTCCATGGAGAGCGATGCCTAGCATTTTCGTGGATGTATCAATCGCTAACAGCATGTTCAGCCCCCAAAAGCCGATCGCCGGAACTGGTCCAACTTCCGCTCATAACGTAAGCCGTGTGCAGTGACTTGCATACCGCGGTGAAGCTCATCCACCCAGCGCAGCGTGACCCACAATCGCTCGGGCGGCAGCATTTCTGCAATCCTCTCAGGCCATTCCAACAGGATGGGAGCCTTATCCTCGATGAGTTCATGCAATCCAATGATGTAAGCATCGTCGACACCGGCCATGCGGAAGGCATCCACATGGTGCAGAATCTGCTGGTCCGCGCGCCGGTATTGGTTCACGAGAATGAAGGAAGGGCTTGTGACAACGTCGAGAGATCCCCAACCCCTCGCGATCCCTTGTGCGAGTGTTGTTTTACCAGAACCCAAATCGCCAGCCAAACAAATCAAATCTGAGAGTTCTAACAATTCGCCAAGACGAACCCCAATTCGAATCGTTTGTTCCGGGCTATGACTTTGGAAATCGAGACTTTGCCCTTCTAGAATTGGCATCTTAAGTTCGCGATTATACGCTAGCG
>JAUWFP010000242.1 GCA_030606845.1 Anaerolineales bacterium
GCGATGGCGGACATCGCCAAGAACGCCGATGTGCCGCTAGTCGTGCACGCCGAGAATCTTGACGATATGGCCGACCTGACCCAAAAGCTCCAGAACAAGGGTCTTGAAGATCTCGTTCTGGATCCAGCAGCGGGAGGCTACCTGCAATCCCTGCATACCTTCACAACGCTGCGGCGATTGGCAGTGAAAAGCAATTTCCGCCCTCTCGGATTCCCGATCATCAGTTTCCCCGGAGCACAGGACGGCGCTGACGAAACACTTCTTACCGCACAGCATATCGCCAAATACGGTGGGTTTATCGTCATCGAGAAGTTTGAACCAGCGATCCTGTATCCATTACTCGTGCTCCGCCAGAATATCTATACCGACCCGCAGAAGCCGATCCAGGTGAAACCGGGTATTTACGAAATCAACAACCCAACGGATGAATCACCGTTGATGGTCACCACAAATTTCTCGATCACTTACTTCTCTATCGCCAATGAGATCGAAGGGACCGGTCGACCCGGCTGGCTTTTAGTGGCGGACGCCGAAGGAATGAGCGTTCTCACAGCCTGGGCTGCAGGGAAATTCGACGCTGAACGCATCGCCAAAGACGCCAAAGCATTTGGCGCGGAGGATAAGGTCAAACATAAGAAAATCATTCTCCCGGGTCATGTTTCCGTGCTCTCCGGCGAACTAGAGGAAGAACTTCCCGGCTGGGAGGTCATGGTCGGCCCAAGGGAAGCCGTAGATATCGGCTCCTACTTAAAAACGATGTGGCAAGCTTGACCAAGAGGAGCGGCCTCCGCTCAGCCTTGTAAACTCGACTCTCGGATCGGAAGGTTTTTTATCTCTTTCGGTCAAGGAGTCAATGCCGCTGAGGCTGCCCTCTTCTGTGACGCCACAACAGACGCGGAAAATTGTTAAGGTCCTACTCTTTCACGATTAACATGGCTGTGATTCTCCATGGCTACACATAAAGTTAAGCTCCTACCAGAGGAGAAGTCCGTTGATGTCCCCACTGGCACCCTGATCACAGAGGCTGCCATCTCTGCAGGTTTGGAAATCGCTCAACCTTGCGGAGGACAGGGACGCTGTGGTCGTTGCGCGGTGAAAATCGAAGAGGGCGTCGTACGGAAACGTTCCACGATCCGCTTAAATACAGACGATTTAGAATCGGGTTGGGCGCTTGCCTGTCAATCACTGATCGAAGGCGACGCAGTGATCTTGATCCCGGAGCAAGAGCGCATCGAACGTCGCCTGGTCACCGAGCAAACTGCCCGAGCCATCGAGCTGCCTTTCGACTACATCCCTGCAGAAATTCAGAGCATCCAGACCCACCAGCTTTCCCTGAACCCCCCCACTTTAGATGATAGCCAGGACGACCTAACACGCCTTCAGAGTGCACTCCAAGAATTGGGCTACCATCCAGTCGAAATATCACTACTGCTCCTTCAGCGCATCGGTTCGGTTTTACGGGAATCCGACTGGAAGCCCCATGTTCTGCTGGATGCTCCCACACCAGGGAGTGGTCCAGCACGGTTGATTGAGATCGGGGCATCCCCATTTCATCCACATGGGGTAGCGGTGGATATCGGCACCACAACGGTTACAGCATATCTTGTCGACCTCATCAGCGGTAAAGTGAAGGCTTCCGCGGCCGAATACAACGGCCAGATCGCACGCGGCGAAGACGTAATTTCACGCATCATTTACGCCGGCAAGGGAAACGGCCTTAGTGAACTGGGTACTCTGGTTCGCGAGACGATTCAGACCGTGCTCGAAAAACTGCAACGCCGAACGGGCATCCCGCCCGATGAGATATTCAAGGTTACCGTCGCCGGAAATACGACGATGATTCACCTATTCCTCAGATTGCCGCCGGAGACCATACGGCTGACCCCCTACATACCAGCTGTTAATCAACCCCCTCGTTTCCTGGCACGCGATCTGGATTTACCCTTCCACCCCCTGGCTTCTGTAGACTGCCTGCCCGGCGTCGCCTCGTATGTGGGCGCGGACATCAGTGCAGGTGTTCTTGCATCCGGACTTTCCGAAAACGACGCTCTCACCCTCTTCATCGACGTCGGAACGAATGGGGAAATTGTGCTCGGCAATCGGGACTGGATGCTTACCTGCGCCTGTTCAGCTGGACCTGCTTTCGAAGGGGCCGGGGTGGTGGATGGAATGCGTGCCACGCAGGGCGCAATCGAAGAGGTCTGGGTCCATTCAGACACCTTCGAACCAACGTATCGGGTAATCGGTGGAGGAAAACCGCGCGGCATTTGTGGTTCAGGTTTGATCTCACTTCTATCTGAGCTGTTCGTAACAGGCGTAATCGACCGCGCGGGCAGCGTAAAGATGGATCTGGATACAAGGCGTGTTCGGGATGGGGATCATGGTCCTGAATACGTCGTCGCCTGGGCGGATGAGAGCGACACAAACCGTGATATCGTCCTGACCAAAGTCGACGTGGATAATCTAATGCGAGCCAAAGCAGCCATCTACGCCGGGTTCAGTGTCCTGGCGGACAGCATTGGCGTGGATCTGGCCGATGTCCAGCAAGTCCTCGTCGGTGGAGCCTTCGGAAAGTATATCAACATTGAAAATGCCATCAATATCGGACTTCTTCCCGATCTCCCCTGGGATAGTTTCCATTTCCTGGGCAACACAGCTGCTCTCGGTACGTATATGGGCTTGCTTTCTAACGAATTACGCATGCAAATCCGTGAGATTGCCAATCGCATGACCTACATGGAATTATCAGCAGACAACAGCTTTTATGACGCATTCACAGCGGCACTTTTCCTGCCGCACACGAATATCGCCCGCTTCCCGAGTGTGGCAAAAATCTGGGAGGAAGAGGCTGATAATAAAAAAGGGGAGTAATAACACTACGAGGTTGTCAAAGGATTTATTGACTCAACCTAAACTGGCGAGACTCATCGAAAAAACGAGTACACCTTAACGAGCGTTTCCTGGCGCAGGTATTTTTTAGAGGAGATGGTATTAATGCCCAAGACAATCGCACTCGCGGGCAAGGGTGGGACGGGTAAAACCACCATTGCAGCCCTGCTGATTCATGATCTTATGCGCCGTATTTCTGGTCCACTGCTCGCCATCGATGCGGATCCAGCCGCGAACCTACACCTCGCCCTCGGCCTGCCAATGCCGATGACCGTCGGCGAGATTCGGGAGGATATGTCTGAAACTGC
Source organism: Anaerolineales bacterium (assembly GCA_030606845.1). Taxonomy (GTDB): domain Bacteria; phylum Chloroflexota; class Anaerolineae; order Anaerolineales; family E44-bin32; genus E44-bin32. The sequence continues at coordinate 3,198 of JAUWFP010000242.1, forward strand.
ACAAAAAGGTGAGCTGGGTGTGGCGATCAGCCGACACGATTATCTCACCCATGAGGTTCAAATGGCGCTGGAGGAGGGCGAACAGGTCGACCTGCTAGCTATGGGCCGTCCGGAGGGTCAGGGATGCTATTGTGCCGCTAACCACCTGCTGCGGACAATCATCGACAGCTTAGGCGATACGTACAAGTACATCGTCGTTGACAACGAAGCTGGTATGGAGCACATCAGCCGACGGACGACGCGTGACGTTGACATGCTCCTGATCGTTTCCGACCCAACTATTCGCGGCATTAGGACCGCCGAGAGCATTAGCGATCTCGCTGAGGAGATCGAAGTAAACGTGCATCAAAAGATGTTGGTGCTAAACCGGGTGGCCGGCGAGATGCCAGAGCCCTTGCAAGAAGCCATTGACGCGATGGACTTACCGCTTGGATCCATGATCCCCGCAGATCCAAAGGTGAATGAGTTGGATGCCCTTGGCAAACCGCTCATCCAGTTGAACAGTGATTCACCATCCTTCCGTGAGATATAGACACTTATCGAAAAGATCCTTCGTGAGATCTGATGATATTCCACGGGGATCCGAGGAACAGAGGAGAAGATCTATGTTAAAAATCGGCGAAAACATCCAGATCATTGCTCCAAGTGTAAAAGAGGCGCTAAAAGAGCGCGATGGCGGCTTCTTCGTCGACCTGGCGCGCAAGCAGAAAGAAGCCGGAGCTGACGTTATCGACCTCAACATCGGACCACGCAAAAAAGACGGTCCCGAAGTCGTCGAGTGGCTTGTGGACTGCATGCAGGAAGCCGTTGCCGGGATGACGATTTCATTTGACACGACCAACTTGGCCGCGATCGAAACCGGCTTGAAGCTGTGGGGGTCCAACGCA
>JAUWFP010000046.1 GCA_030606845.1 Anaerolineales bacterium
CATTATCGATGCCTACCCGCGTCCAATCGCCATCCCAGCATAATCTATTTCCAGCCCAACTTCAGGAAGGGGGTTCCCATGTCATCTGAAAAGCTGCTCGAACGTGCCCGTCGCGTTTTACGCCTAAAACATTACGCCTACCGCACCGAGCAACGCTACCTGGCCTGGATCCGGCGCTTCATCCACTTCCACAGTAAACGCCACCCGATTCACATGGGCCAGGCAGAGATCGAAGCCTTCCTCACCCACCTGGCCGTTAAAGAGAAGGTCGCCGCCTCCACCCAGAACCAGGCACTCAACGCCCTGCTCTTCCTCTACCGCCAGGTGCTCAACCTCCCCGTCGACTTCCCGCTCTCCTCTGTGCGCGCCCGTCGCCCAAAACGTGTGCCCTCCGTGCTTTCAAAAGAAGAGGTCCTGCTCCTTCTGCCCTGCGTCGAAGGCACTTACAACATCATGGCTAAGCTGCTTTACGGCAGCGGTTTACGCGTCTCCGAATGCGTGCGCCTGCGCGTCAAGGACGTCGATTTCGATCAGCGCCACCTGGCCGTGCGCGATGGGAAAGGCGCCAAAGATCGCATCACACTGCTCCCTGAAGCCGTCATCCCCGTGATTAAAGACCATCTGCAGCGTACACGCTTGATCCACCAACGTGACCTGCGCCAGGGGTATGGCTCAGTTCATTTACCCTACGCTCTCGCTCGTAAATACCCCGATGCGCCGCGCCAATGGATCTGGCAATTCCTATTCCCCTCCCCCCTGCTCTCCACAGATCCACGCAGCGGACTGACCCAACGACATCACATCAGCACCAGCGCCCTGCAGAAAGCCGTTCACAGGGCAGCCAAGCTCGCTCGTATCGAGAAGCGCGTCACCTGCCACACACTCCGCCACTCCTTCGCCACCCACCTGCTCGAGAACGGCCAGGATATCCGCACCGTTCAGGATTTGCTGGGTCACAAGGATGTCAAAACGACGATGATCTACACGCACGTGCTCAAGCGCGACCCCTTCGCAGTGCGCAGCCCACTCGATTATCCCCTGAAGACGACACCATCATCTCCCTCATCAGACCACTAAGGCTCGTAAAACAAATCTCCCCGCAGGACAAGCCTGCGGGGAGACGTTTTCTGAAATCGAAGAGCTATCGCGGATCAGGGATATACCCCTCCTGAGCTTTGATCTCCGCCGAGCATGCGCTTATTTTAAGGATCGACGTCAATGCTTCTCAGGAAGGTATTGTTGCCTTCGTTGCTCTCGCCCACGGTATCACCTGTGTCAACCACCGCCTTGGTGTTGATCCCACTATAGGTGCTTGGATACCCGGCATAGACATAGGTCAAAGTTACAGATACACCCGCATCTAACCCCCCGTTGACGTTCCACGAAGTGGCAGGGTTGGGATAATTCTCCCCCGGCCACCATTTCACCGTGAAGCCTTCTTCCGTCGTTCCACCCTGGTTTTTAACCTTCACCCGCACGACCACAGGATCATTTTTCGTCGGCGGGTACGGGTCAAAATCGATCGCCGTGACCACCAAATCAGGGTCAGCAAGCGCCGTCAGCACTTCGATCTCCACATAAAAAGCCACACTTCCGGTCGCCCCGATGCCGAAGATCACCCCTTGTGGATTGCGAAGCTTGAAGTAGCCCTTGTAACTCCCTTCGCTTCCCGGCGCAGTGAGCTGCACGGAGACATCAAGATTCTGATTGGTACCGACCGTTCCACTGGTCAACTGTACGGCCGCAGGCGCACCCATCTGGTCGCCGCTGACGAAAACCAGGTCGTAACCTGAAGTCCAGGCACAGGTTCCCGTGTTTTTCAACCGCCACGTTTTGGTGAACACATCGCCAGGCGAATAGTCAGAGCCGTCAGGGACAGTCACATCCGTAACAAAGACAGCGCGATCGCAGGGGATCTCCGTTGCCGTTGGCAGGGGCGTGAAGGTCGGCTTCGGTGTGGGAGAAGGTTCTTCAGTGGGTTCTTGCACTGGCGTTTGTGTCGGTTCTTCACCTCCTGGCCCCGGCGGTGGTCCTTCCTCACCTTCCCGCAAAGCCCTTTCCGTTTCAACTGCATTAATCGTCGCTTGAACCGCAGCATCAGAGTCACCAGCTTCAGAACCTGGCAAATTGCAGGCAAGGCTGCCAATCACCAATGCGGCGAGGGGTAATAAGCTGTATAGAATCCTGGTCGATTTCATCATTAATCCTCCGATCTCTTGAGAATGTCCTTGATTGGGATCTTCATCTATATAACGCTACTGGCTCCCGTTTGTGACATAAGCATGAGTTTTGTGTCAACAAAAACACAGATTTAGTATATTCACCTTACTAAAAAGTGTCACTCGACAAAAGTACTACGCTTTCTACCTGATGACAACGAGGGTACGTCGCACCCTTTTGGTCTGAGCTCGGAGGTTCAGCTCCGGGCGCACCCTTGATTTGCCATTTCGAGCGAGCCGTGAAGCGGTGAAAGAATGGCCCTACTCAGGAACCTGTCATTTCGAGCGAAGCGAGAAATCCCTATGATGCTGCTCATGAGAGCTCCATTCATAGCACAGACCCCCTTCCTAGACTATCAAACATACTCCTTACTGTCATTGCGAGCGCAGCGAAGCAATCTCCTCGATTCTTGCTCAGAGATTGCCGCGTCACCCTAACGGGCTCTCAATGCCAGGGACGGTATTCGCATTTCTCACGGCCTGTTTTTATTGTAGGGGGTTTGGGGGAAGAAAATTAGAGGCTGCCCTCTTAGGACAGCCTCTCTAGTGTTTATCTACATAGATGGTCTGGAGATCTTACTTCCCTAACGCCGCATGCGCCGCGGCTAAGCGGGCCACCGGCACGCGGAACGGTGAGCAGCTCACGTAGTTCAAGCCGTACTTATGGCACAGCTTAATCGAATCTGGGTCGCCGCCATGCTCCCCGCAGATCCCCACTTCCAGCTCCGGGCGCGCCTTGCGTCCCTCCGCCGTGCACATCTCCATCAGCCGCCCTACTCCATCACCGTCGATGCTCTGGAAGGGGTTCACCGGCAGGATGCCCTGCTCAACATACGTTAGCAGGAAGTTTCGCTCGGCATCATCGCGACTGTATCCGAAGGTCATCTGTGTCAGGTCATTAGTTCCGTAGGAGAAGAACTCGGCCACGCTGGCGATCTCCTCGGCGGTTAGCGCCGCTCGCGGGATCTCAATCATCGTGCCGAACTTGTACTCAAACTCGACACCCTTCTTCTCCATGACATCACTGGCGATTTCTTCAAGCCGTGGTTGGATCGCGGTTAGCTCGTTAATATGACCCGTCAGCGGGATCATCACTTCCGGATGCGGATCGAAGCCCCTAAGTTTCACATCCGCTGCCGCTTCGAAGATCGCCCGCACCTGCATCTCGACGATCTCAGGCATGACGATGCTCAAGCGCACACCGCGCAGCCCCATCATCGGATTCGATTCATGCAGGCTTTGCACGCTGACGAGCAGTTCTTCCTTCTCCTTCAAACCCTTTGTCTCACCCTTCGCCCGCATCGTGGCGATCTCTTCAACCAACTCTACCAATTCCGGTAGGAACTCATGCAGAGGTGGGTCTATCAGACGGACAATCACCGGCAGCCCGGTCATCGCTTCAAAAAGACCGTCGAAATCGCTGCGCTGGAAGGGCAGCAGTTTGTCGAGTTCCTTCGTACGATCTTCCGAGCTATCCGCCAAGATCATGCGCTGTACGATCGGCAATCGCTCCTGTTCGAAGAACATATGCTCCGTGCGGCAGAGTCCTATGCCCTGCGCGCCATAATCGCGCGCCCGCCGGGCGTCTGCCGGATAATCAGCGTTTGCCCAAACCTGCAGACCTTTTGTTGGGAATCCTTTAGGACCTTCGCGCACATCATCACCGGCCGTGATTTCATCCGCCCATGTGAGCAGCGTGAGCAGCTCTTCCTGCTCTTCGAAGGAAGGCATCGTCGTCGGGAGCTGCCCCAGGAAAACCTCGCCGGTCGTTCCGTCAACGGAGATCCAATCCCCTTCCTTAACGGTGATGTCATTCGCCGTGAAATTGCGTTTCTTAAGATCAAGCTTAATCTCAGACGCACCCACAATACAGGGAATACCAAATTGGCGGGCAACAACAGCCGCGTGGCTGGTGGCTCCGCCCTCACTCGTGAGGATACCTTTCGAGGCTAGCATGCCGTGAACGTCGTCTGGCTTGGTGAAGGGCCGTACCATAATTACGTCCTGCCCTTCCTCTTTCGCCTTGGTTTCTGCGGTATCAGCGTCGAAATACACCCGTCCAACAGCCGCCCCTGGTGATGCATTCACGCCACTTGCGAAGCGTTTTCCCTCCTCGCGGGCGCTCTGAAGCGCTTGATGATCGTACTGAGGATGCAGCAGCGCGTCGACCTGATCCGGCGTAATTCGCAGGACAGCTTCTTCCTTGCTAATCATGCCCTCATCAACAAAATCAATCGCGATCCGCATTGCTGCATTTGCAGTGCGCTTCCCATCCCGCGTCTGAAGCATCCAGAACTTTCCTCGCTCGATGGTGAACTCGACGTCCTGCATTTCCTTATAGTGTTCTTCCAGCTTTCCACATATATCCACAAAAGTTTTGTAAGCCTCAGGAAGATCCTTCTCCAGCTCGGCAATCGGCTTTGTGTTGCGAATTCCGGCAACAACATCCTCGCCCTGCGCGTTGAGCAGGTAATCGCCATAGAGCACCCTCTCGCCCGTCGCAGGATCGCGAGTGAAGGCGACGCCCGTTCCGGAATCATCGCCCATGTTACCGAAGACCATCGTCATGATATTCACGCCGGTGCCAAGATCGTGGCTGATCCCCGCAGCGTTGCGGTAATCCACAGCCCGCTTCCCGAACCATGATCCAAAAACAGCCTCGATGGAAAGACGGAGCTGCTCGTTGGGATCCTGCGGAAACTCAAAGCCCTTATGTTTTTTGATCACTTTCTTAAACATCTCGGTGATCGTCTTCCAATCCTCAGCTTCGAGCTCCGTATCCAACTTGAGGCCCCTCTCCTCTTTGTATTCATCCATCGGCTCTTCAAAAGCCGTGTCCGTTATCTCTAACACAACAGAGCCAAACATCTGCACCAATCGCCGGTAGGAGTCATATACGAAGCGTGCATCGCCGGTGAGTTCGATCATCCCCTCCACCGATTTGTCGTTCATCCCCAGGTTCAGGACCGTATCCATCATGCCCGGCATGGAGAACTTCGCCCCAGAACGGGAGGACACCAGGAGCGGATTCTTCGCATCACCAAAGACCTTGCCGGTCTTCTTCTCGACCGCCTTGATCGCCTCTAGAACCTGATCCCAAAGCCCATCTGGGAGAGTCTTGTCATGCGCGAGAAAGGCGTTGCACGCCTCAGTCGTTACCGTAAATCCCGGCGGAACCGGTACGCCGATGCGGGTCATATCCGCAAGATTGGCGCCTTTGCCTCCGAGGAGAGCGCGCACGCCCTCCCACGAACCAGCCTTCTTCTCTGCCTGGTCGACATCATCGAATAGGTAAACCCATTTTTCTGCCATGTTGATAATCCTCTTTCGTTTAGGATGACTGCATATATGGAACGCGCCGCGTCCACCAATTTCGCGGTCACGGCGCACAAAGAGATATGATAACCGATTTCCCGTTTACTGTGAACGGGATTCGCTATAAATAGCGGGCTTCCCCCACTTCAATTGTAAGATCCAACCCGGGCGTCGGCCCGGCATCTCGCTTATTCACGCGTAGGGGCCGACCCGTGTGTCGGCCCGTTATCTCGTCTCAATAATTTGTAGAGACGCCCCGCCGGGGCGTCTCTACAAATTCACTAATGAACACGCGCGCTTCTACCCTCCCACCGGCAGCCCGATTAATACCTCGCCATCCTCCACCCTCACCGGGTACGCAGGGATGTCTACCACTGCGGGAAGCGTCAGCGCCTTACCCGTTCGTACATCAAAATGCGCTCCGTGCCGCGGGCAAATAATCTCGAATGCATCCAGCTCCCCCTCAGCCACAGGACCATCATCATGCGAACAGACATCGGCGATGGCAAAGAATTCCCCGGCGAAGTTGAATAAGGCGATCGCCTGCCCGTCGATCTCGAGCAGGATCCGCTCTCCATTCCCCACCTCGTCTTCCGAGGCTACGGATACGAATTCCACATCCTCTTCTTTATAGGTCTTGTAGTTGTACATCCACGCCTCGGAGAAAACGCAACCACTAAAAAATCCAACAACCCCTAGATCATGAGCTCCTCTTCAAGCTCATCCAAACCATAAACCCCGGCTTTAAGAACCTTCAAGGAGAGCAGCGCACACTTCAGCCGCACGGGTCCTAACTCAATACCCAGCATCTCAATGATGTCATCTTTCGAGAGCGTCTTAATCTCATCGAGAGTCTTGCCGACAATAGACTCGACGAGCAAATCAGCGGATGCCAGGGATATAGCGCACCCCTTACCCGTAAATGCCGCTTCGGTAATGCGGCTATCATCATCCACCCGCAGGTCGATGCGAATTTCATCCCCACACAGTGGATTGTCGTCCTCGTACGAATAATCATGCGGGTCTAGCTCGCCCCGCATTTGTGGGTTTTTATAACGGTCTATGATCAGTTCTCGATAGAAATCATCCATTATCCGTGTTACCCGCTCCAAATTTGATTTGCTGAGATCTTGGATCCGTCAAAAACCGGAACGACGTCGATCCCCTTACGCTAGCCGAAGATCTCTTTCACTTTGTAAAGACCCTCGATCAATTGATCAACTTCTTCTTTCACATTGTAAATATAGAAAGAGGCGCGCGACGTAGCATCGATGTCGAAATGTTGGTGAGCCGGTTGAGCACAGTGATGGCCGGCGCGGATCGCGATCCCGAAGGAATCGAGGATATGCGCTACGTCATGCGTGTGGATGTCGTCATAGATGAAGGAAAGCACGCCGCCCTTGTCTTCCGCCTCAGGGCCGTAAACTTGAATACCCGGTACTTCTTCCAACCTTTCGAGCGCGTAGGCTGTCAACGCCTGCTCGTATTGATGAACTGCCTCCATCCCCAGGTTCGCCAGGTAATCTACTGCTTCTCCGAAACCAATCCCCTCGGCAATCGCGGGTGTACCGGCCTCGAATTTGTAGGGCAGATCATTCATCGTGAAGCCGCCAAGCTGCACTCGTTTGATCATGTCCCCACCGCCGAGGAACGGTGGCATCTCCTGCAGCAGTTCTTTGCGCCCATATAGGATGCCGATTCCTGTCGGGCCTAGCATCTTATGCGCGGAGAACACCATGAAATCCACGCCTAACTCCTGCACATCGACGGGCATATGCGGCACAGACTGCGCAGCATCTATGATCACAACTGCACCCGCTCGGTGCGCCTGCTCGGTCATCTCGGCGACCGGGGTGATCGTTCCCAGCATGTTGGACATCTGGGTGAAGGAGACCAATTTTGGCTCACGCTCGAGCAGGGTTGCATAAGATTCCTGGTCCAATTTTCCCTGGTCGGTTAATGTGACGAAATCGAGCGTCACTCCCACCTCGCTCGCCAGCATCTGCCAGGGCACGATGTTCGAGTGATGTTCCATCTCCGTCAGCAGGATGCGGTCACCCGCCTTCAGATTTGCCCGGCCCCAACTGTACGCCAGCAAGTTGAGCGACTCCGTCGTATTGCGTGTAAAGACAATCTGCCGCCAGCTCTCCGCGCCGATAAAGGATGCAATTTTCTTGCGGGCGTCTTCGTAGGCGACCGTAGCTTCCTCCGCCAGACAGTGGATGCCGCGATGGATGTTGGCATTCATCTGCCGATAATAAAAATCCATTGACTCGATTACCTGCACGGGCTTCTGAGATGTCGCCGCGTTGTCCAGATAAACAAGCTGAACTCCCGGTGCCGTCTCACGTTCAAGAATTGGAAAATCCCGACGTATCGCCGGGATGTCAAGCGTGGTTGATTCGAAGGATAAATCCATTAAACCCTCACTCACATAGATTTTGGAATGCCTGTCAGGATTTGCGCTTTGTACGTTTACGTTTTCTTTTTGCCTGACGGATGGCTTCGCTGCTGTGCTGCGTCCAGAGGACTCGATCGGGGACCATCCAGCCGTCGGTCAGGTACACATCTTCAGTGAACTGGATTGCAACCATTTTCTCGTCCACTTGCACGACGACACCTTGCAGCCAGTCACGCACACGTCGGCTATCCCTATTATGGTCGCAGTAAACTTCAACGACCTCTCCAACCGAGTGAAGATGTTTATCTATCCTGTTAATCGTCGCACTGTCGTCAATCTTTCTTGCCATGTACTATCTCTCGCTTTTTCTCTCGGACGGACCAGCTTATTATTGTATGCAGTCCGTCTTTAATTGCCAAGTTTCGCTTCGATCATCCCCCGAAAACGCTCGCGCACGCCGTCGAAGGGAATGCGCTCCATAATAGGTGAGAAGAAGCCGTCGATCATCATTCGCTCAGCCTCCTCGCGCGGAAAACCACGGGTCATCAAATAATAAATCGGCAGTTCTTCTAATTGGCCCACCGTGGCGCCGTGAGTGCAGCGTACGTCATCCGCCAAGATTTCCAAACCGGGAATCGAATCGGCGCGCGCTTTCTTGCTTAAAATCAGGTTGCGATTTGCCTGAAAACCATCTGTCTTCTGCGCCTCAGGTGCAACATAGATCATTCCCTGCCAAACAGAACGGCTCTGATCGATCAGTGCGCCCTTGTAAAGCAGATCGCTCATCGTGTTCGGCGCCAAGTGATTCTGCTGCGTATCATGATCGAAATGCTGCCGTTCGCTGGCGAAGTAGAATCCGGAGAACCGTCCCTCCGCCCCCTGCCCTGTCAAATCCAAATCCGAAAAAGTCTTCGTCAACTGACTCCCAACCGCACCGAAAATCCAGTCCAACCGCCCTTCACGGGCGACCTTCGCTCGTTCATGCGTGAAATTCCAAACATGCCTGCCAAGGTTTTGCACTTCAACAAACTTCAGTGAGGCCTCCTCCGCTACGGAGATTTCGACAATTCCGGCGTGAACCGTCTGGCCTTCATTTTCCGTCGGCGAAGCCGTTTCGTGGAAGAACACTGCCGACGCACCACGCTCAAGAACGATGAGCACACGATGGAAAAACGCTGCTTCGGTGCCCGGCGCCCAGAAAATCGAGTGCAGCGGTTGTTGAAGCTGAACACCAGCAGGGACGTAGAGCAGCACGCCTTCCTGACTCATCGCCGCAGCGAGCGCGGCGAACTTGCCATCTTCAGCCGAAACGACTGTATTCATATAACGATCAAGGATCTCTGTATGTTCCCGCGCGGCAGTAGCCCAATCCGTGAACACCACTCCCTGTTCTTGTAGGTCGTCTTCCGCTTGAAGTTCTGGAGCATGTCCCGGTTGCAGGACTAACAGCGCGCCGTGAGACTCGGCAACAAGCGGTTGGAGCAACTCTGCTGCAACAGGCGTTTTCGCACTCGCCTGCATTTTGACCTGGTCAACATCGAGCCCGCGAATGTCCGTCCGCCGCCATGGCTCATCACTCGTCGACGGCATCGGAGTGGATTCAAATTTCTCCCACGCTGCCATCCGCTGAGATTTCAGCGCATCTGACTCGCCAAGAGCTTGAGAGATGCTCTCGACTTCTTCACGTGTGAAGTTGAATTTCGGCGCTTCCTGCTTTCGTACCACACGTTTACGCCGGCTAACCGTTCGGGAACTCATGCTCTGCAAAACCTCATCTTGAAATCTATGATTAGGATGACGCGGACCGGAGACCGCGCTTACCCGATCGATCCTTCCATCTGAAGTTGGATCAGGCGGTTCATCTCCACGGCATACTCCATTGGCAGCTCTTTAACCAGTGGTTCGATGAAACCAGAGACGACCATCGTGATCGCTTCTTCCTCGCTCAATCCACGGCTCATTAAATAGTAAAGCTGCTGCTCCCCGACTTTGCTCACCGAGGCTTCATGCCCGATGCTAACGTCATCCTCGTCAATCTCGATATAGGGGTAAGTGTCCGAGCGCGATTGCGGATCCAGGAGTAGGGCGTCACAAACAACGTTCGATTTTGATCCGACCGCACCATCATGAACTTTCAACAAACCACGATAGGATGACCGGCCGCTGCCCTGGCTTATCGACTTCGCCGTAATCTTACTGGTCGTATGCGGCGCGACATGGATCATCTTGCCGCCTGTATCTTGATGCTGCCCGTCCGTGGCAAAAGCCATGGAAAGGATCCCGCCGCGTGCGCCCTTCCCCATCAAGTAGCAAGATGGGTATTTCATCGTAAGTTTGCTGCCGATGTTGGCATCCACCCAGTCATGGGAGGCATCTTCATAGACCATCACCCGCTGGGTGACCAGGTTGTAAACGTTGTTCGACCAATTCTGAATCGTGGTGTAGCGACTGCGGGCGCCGCGTTTGACGATGATCTCGATCACGCCGCTGTGCAAGGAATCCGTTGTGTATGTCGGCGCCGTACAGCCCTCCACGTAGTGAACCTCCGCACCTTCGTCGACAATGATCATCGTGCGTTCAAATTGACCGATGTTGGCGACATTCAGGCGGAAATATGCTTGGAGCGGGAGCTCCACTTTCACCCCGGGCGGGACGTAGACAAAAGACCCTCCCGACCACACCGCGCTGTTCAACGCGGCGAGCTTATTGTCGGTATAGGGAATGACCGTTCCGAAATATTCACGGAATAGATCAGGGTGCTGCCGCAGGCCCTCTTCGATGCTGAGGAATATTACGCCTTGTTCTTCGAGGTGCTCCAGGATGCTGTGATACACCATTTCCGATTCGTACTGCGCGCCGACGCCAGAGAGAAATTTTTGCTCCGCCTCTGGGATGCCCAGCTTATCGAAGGTCTCCTTGATCGAATCAGGAACATCATCCCAGGATTGCCCTTCCTTCTCCGCCGGTTTGACGTAGTAATAAATGTTATCCAGGTCAAGCCCGCCGATATCGCCGCCCCAAGTTGGCATCGGGCGTTCCAGGAAGTGCTCGAACGCCTTCAAACGATACTCGAGCATCCACTTCGGTTCGCCTTTTATTGCCGATATTTGCTCCACAACTTCTCGGTCTAACCCTTTGCGGGTTTTAAAGACCGAGACATCGGGATCGCTAAACCCGTACTTATATTGGTCGATATCCTGGAGATTCTTGATATCCCCTGATGAAGCCATACCGCCGAAGCCTCCCTACCCCTGTACCTTCCCATTATGCTTT
>JAUWFP010000143.1 GCA_030606845.1 Anaerolineales bacterium
GAAGAAGTATGTCCCAGGTCTCGTATGTGGCTTGTGCGACCTGGATTGGCGAGGGGAGGATGAAGGCCGAGAGACCGCTGCGAACGGCGACGGTCTGCCACACGAGCAAAACGAAGCAAACGAGCAGGAGCGGCGGAAGAGCCTCATGCCAGAAGCGTGTCGCTCGAGGCTGGATAACCTTATCTCTACGGCTCATATGCGGTGATCTCCATAGTTGATGCTGAGGTCATGGTCAACGGCTGCGGTATTTGGCGACCTTCTCTTCGATGGAAGTCCCGGTGGTGCTATCGCCAATTTTGATCAGCGTTACCACCTTTTCAGCACCAGCTTCGAAGCAGGCTAGGTGAGCCTGTTTTGCGACCTCAAGCAGGGTGTCCAGCTGCCCCTCCATTATGGTCTCCATCGGACCGACCTCATATTTTGCGCCGCTCTCAGCGATTACACCGATGGCGCGGCCAACAATTCGGTAAACATCCTCATGCAGAGGCAGCACCTGAACGGAAACATTCACTGTGCGTTCGGGATCGATAGTCATGTTTTGTAGTCCTCCAATGCCTCCGGTTCCATCTGAAACAAAGGTATATAGGGGTGAGCAACGAAGGATCGAGAGGGGCTACGCCGTTTGGGTATGAACCGCAAGCAAGATCCCCGCCTCCAAGTCCACACGGCAAACCTCCTCTTCCATCATGTTGCTGACACCCCGGGCCCGTCCGAAGAAAAGCGTCTCCCCTTGCAGCGGGTAGGCCAATCCCGTGGTGGTAATACCCATTGCGTCCCCTTTTACGGGGATCAGGCTCAGCGTATCGCCTTGAGCGCCCTTGAACTCCTCTCCGGGAGGGCGAATCAGCCAGGCAGTTTGGCGCCCGAGCCAGAGTTCTGTACGTATTGGGTTTAAGGCATCTAGCGTGAGTAGATGAATGTTCGCCAGGACCATATCCAGCCGATCACCGACAATGCCAATGACAGCGATTTCGGTTGCGCCTTGAGCGACAGCACGCAGCAGCGCCAATTCGAGGTCGGTCTCGTCCTTCTCGGCTTTAAAGTGTTCGGATTCTGTACCTTGCGCCAGAAGGGCCTCGCGCTGGTCGGTTTCAATTGAGTCGAGGTCCCCCACTAAAAGGTCGATTTCTAGTCCAAGTGTTGACGCGTGGCGGCTGCCGCCATCTGCGGCTATTACCTGCTCGGGGCTCCAGGAGTCGATGCGCGCCTTAAGCGCGGGGCCATCCAGGATGTCTCCGTTTGTGAGAATGAGCGTGCGATGCAGCATAGAAAACACCACTCCTTGGGTAGGGAGTGGCTGTTGTTGGTGATGCAACGTGTGCTGCCATCCCTACGCCGGCATGATCCGGATCAGGTTCTGCGGGTCGAGGGTCGTAGCCCTCCTCTCAGTCCGGTTGGACTCCCCGTGCGTCTACTATCAAGATGCTATAAGCAGTATAACATTATTTGAGAGGATTTCGCTGTAATCCGGGGTGATGTCAAGGTTGAATCTTCACCGACTATCTACACTGCATGCAGAGACACTGCATGTAGAGACGCAGCATGCTACGTCTCTACGCTTCCGGTTGTAGGCGCAGCCTGCGGTCTGCGAGTGCGGGTACATTGTCTAATAAACTCCCCCTTCGATCTTCTGAAGAGGGGTTGGGGTCGTGCGAAGAGCGCTCTGGTATTCATCCAAGTTTTCCAAACATCAAGCGTTCAGCAGTCGTTCGACCGCCTGGTCAAGTTGGTCCAAGGAAAAGGGCTTTAGAATGTACTCCTCTGCACCAGCATCCAGACCTGCCTGAATCTCAGCTTCCTGTCCTTTCGCAGAGAGGAAGGCGACGGGGATATGGCGCAATTTTTCGCTGCGCTTGATCCTGCGGCACAACTCGTATCCGTCCATACGCGGCATACGTACGTCAAGCAGCACCAGATCAGGCAGCTCCGCCATCGTAAGCTCCCAGGCGCTCACACCGTCGACCGCGGTCAAGACCTCGTGGCCGTTATAGTTAAGCGCAAACTCGATGAGCTCGCGGATATCGCGTTCGTCTTCCGCGATAAGAATCTTTGCCATCTCTATTCCCCACCCTCTTCTACTTCATCTTCTGCGGTCATTGCCGGCAGCGATATCGTGAAGGTGGATCCCTTTCCCGGGATTCCGTCCGAAGTGACCCATATCCTCCCCTCGTGCATCTCGACCAGGTTAAGTACGATCGCCAGGCCTAGACCGGTGCCCGAGACACCCAGTAGGAGCGATTGCTCACCACGGAAAAAACGTTCGAAGATGCGCTCTTGTTCCGGCAGGGAGATACCCATGCCATTGTCGATCACATCGATCTCAATCTGATTCCCCATCTGTCTGGCGCGCATGCGGATCATGCCCCCTGACGGTGTGAAGTTGAAGCTGTTCTCGACCAGATTGGCCAGGATCTGCCGCACACGTTCGAGGTCGCCCCTGAGTTTGGGGATACTCTGTGGAGCTTCGATCTGGAAGCTGATCTGCTTTTCTTCCTCTTGGCTCCTGTGCTCGACGTGTTCGCGCATCTCATCCAGGAGTTGGTGAACATCCAGCGCTTGGAAGGAGAGCGTGACTTTTCCTGATTCGAGGTGGGAGATGTCGAGCAGATCGCCAACGAGGATTTCCAGGCGGAAGGTATTGCTGCGGATGATTTCAAGGAAGCGTCGCTGTTCGTCTGCCAACTCGCCGGATGCATCCATCAAGAGTAAATCGACGAAGCCCTTGATCGACGTCATCGGCGTGCGCAGCTCGTGACTGACGGTGGCGACGAACTCGGATTTTAGACGGTCTACTTCGACCTCACGGGAAATATCGCGGAAAATCGAGACTGTTCCCAGGAATTCGTCGCCCAGGACGAAGGGCGCCGGGTGGATCGAGATCACACGATTGTCTTCAAGCTCAAGCTGCTCGGTAAGGAACGCCACCTGGCCGATCGATGCGGGGTTCTCACTCCAAGCGCGAATCGCGTCAGCCCAGCGCGTTCCGCCGGCGCCGTAGACACCGATAAAATCGAAGACGGGGTGCCCGACGACATTCTCGCTGGCGAGCCCGAGAATCCGTTCGGCGGAGGGGCTGAAAAGGATGATTTCATGGTTGGAATCGGTAACAATAACACCGTCGGCGATGGAGTTGAGGATTCCCCGCGATTGGCTGGCTTCGATCTGCTGAGAGCGCAGCATCGAACCCAAGCGCTCGGCTTGATCGCTTATCAAATGATACAGTTCGGCATTTTTTATCGCACCGCCGACCTGGCCGGCAACAGAGCGTACCAACCTTTGTTGTTCTAGGGCGAAAGCCCCTAGCTCAGAGTGAGTGAAGAGCATCGCCCCGATCGCCTCATCCCCGACGATGATCGGCACAGCAATGGCGCTGCGCTGCTCCTGAGCGTCGTTTTCGAGAGAATTCCATCTTGCGTCCTGGGAAAGATCATCGATTAACACAGACTGGTTGTGGGACATGACCCAGCCGGGTAGACCCTCTGGTGACTCCATACCCGATCGCAGTATGCCGGGACCTCTCTCACCAAAAGAAGCACGCAGCTGTAGAGAGTCGCCCTCCTGTGGGAGCAGCAGGACACATGCTTGGGCGGCGTCGATAAGCTCGCTGGTGAGAGCGAGCGTTCTCTCCAGCACACGATCGACGTCGAGGCTGGAGGATAATTCCGCCGAGATTCTTAGAAGAGCCTCTGCCCATTGGAGTGCGCCGGTTGGGGTTTCTTCCGCGGGTTGAGCCCCGGAAGTGGGATCTGCCGTTTCGGTCTCGTCAGCGCCTTGATCTCGGGTTAACTTCTGCGATGCTTCGATCAGGGGTGAGCAAAGCCGCGACAGCGAGGCCAGGACTTCAGCATCTCCCTCAGAGAATACTGACTCTGCGTCCGTATTCCCCGCCAGGATTGCACCGATCCGGTGTTCATCGCCCCCCAAGGGAGTGATTAGAAGCGTGTGGATTTCAGCTTTCTCCACAAAGGGTCGAAGCTCCATCTGGTCGATGAGCTGCTCCTCTACTACTGTGTTTGAAATCCAATATTTCTGGGTTTGCCAGATTGTCGAAAGCGGGTTCTCGGGCGAAGATGGAAGGACAAGATCATCCGTAAGGATGGATGCGGAACCACCGAAGAACGGCGGTTGACCGATGAGCGATTGTGAGTCTTCGTTATACAAAAGTAAACCCAGGACATCCGCGCCGACCCTGGTTGCGAGCGTTTTGGAGAGTTGCTCCAACAACGTTTCTGGTTCGTGAACCCAAGCTGCGGCTCCCTGGATGTCGGTTATCCCGACAAATTCATCGACAAACTGCTGATGCTGACTGTGGAGTTTGAGGTTCGTTATTGACAGGGCAATAGCTGCGCTGGCGGCTTCGAGAAGTGTTTGATGGCGGTGGTTGTACGTGAGTGCTTCTTGGTGCGCCAGCTCAAGAGTGCCCACGATTTCGTCCCGATCGGTTAAAGCGGTGCCCAGGTATGACTTGAATGGAAATTTCCCGCGCCGGACCTTGGGCTGAACATCGCCCCTCTCGGCGACGTCTGGGAGTAGCAAGGATTCGCGGTGCTCGATCAGCCAACCGGTATAGCCCTCCCCCAGGCGGTAGACATCATCCCCCATGCCGGTGACAAAGTCGGAGGAGCGCGGTGAACAGAGCCGATGCGGGATGAAGTGGCCGGTCGTCCGATCGAACAGGTTGAGTTCAACGATGTCGAACGGGAGCAGGTGAGAGATTCCTTTAAGGGCACCTTCGACGAGAGTGGATAAATCTTCGGGGTGGCTCAACGTGGCATGCAGAGATTGAAGCGTAGATAGGACCTCACTGTCAGGAGAAGCCTGGGTTTCTGTGTCAATTGCTGGTGTTGTGGGAAAGACATCCCCGTCTGAGGATTTCGCCCCGGTTGTCCTAGACGAACGCAGAATCCAGCCGACGCCGATCCCAATGAGAAGCAACGCAAGTGCGATGAAGATGAAAACGAGGAGATCTTCTGCGAGCATGCTTTAGGACGTCGTCGCGTCCATGCGCTGTGCCTCCATGGCCGCCTCTGTTATTTCGCGCAGGTCGTTGAATTTCTTCGCGGTTGAATCCAACCGTCCGATGCTCATGGTCATTAATGGAATTTGAATCCCATCACCACTACCCTGGGGTACGACCAAGTGACCCCGATCCAGATCTTCTTTTGAGTAGTGTTCTTTAATCCGATCGTTGAAATTTTGTTTGAGCTGCTCACTAATGGTATCTGCGGCAGCAGGGACGGTGATGACGATGAAGTCACCCCCGCCAGCGTGCCCGAGGAAATCCTTCTCATCCCCGTACTCCGCCAGGACTTCACAGAACATCGCTGCCGTCATCCGCAGGCTCTCATCGCCGGTGACGAAGCTGTAGACTTCTTTGAAGCCTTCGAATTGTTCAAGGCGGCAATAGAGCAATGCCCACTCTTTTTTGGTGACGAGCTCGCGCAACTTCTCCTGGATGATGGCACCGGTGGGGAGACCTGTGCGAGGATCGATCAAGCTCTCACGCGCGGCGCGGGCAATGGCGTTCTGAACTCGCAGCTTGAGTTCTTCAATGTCGAAGGGTTTGGTGATGTAATCGTCGGCGCCAAGCTCTAACCCGGCGATACGATCGCTGCGTGAATCCTTCTGGGTTAGAAAAATGATTGGGATGTGATGCGTCCGTGAAGATGCACGCAACTCCTGGCAAACTGAATAGCCATCCATATCGGGCAGCAGGATGTCGAGGACGATGAGATCGGGCATGTTTGCGTGTGTGGAGGTGAGCGCGTCTGATCCGGTTGCGGCTAGATCTACATCATAACCCTGTCCGGTGAAGTAGATGCGGAGCATATTCCCAATATCAGAGTCATCTTCAACGACAAGGATGCGACCCTTCTTCATCTCTCTCCCTCCTTATGTAAAGATGGGTTCCGCTCTTCACGAAGAGCGGGTCCGGCGGCAATTGCTTC
>JAUWFP010000152.1 GCA_030606845.1 Anaerolineales bacterium
GGCGTCCAATGACAACAGGGAGACCGATGGATATTGGGCGATCTCGCCCGTGCCAAGAACCTCGGCTGTCTCCAGATCTTCGATTGTGTCCAGTTCTCCTAATGGCCGAAACGGTCTCAGGATGATGTTTAGAGGGCCCGAGATTATGTGCCTGAGTTTTGTAAAAGGAAGGCTGACGACAAAGAGAAAACCCACGACCGAGTGTGTCCAAAAAAGGACGGCGTGGATTGGCGCATTCGGGCCGATGGTTACACCGGCGCCTGAAAGTGCTTGTGCGAGCAAGTTCCCGATTGGGCTCCAGTTTTGCCATGCGGGCTGGGTGGCGAGGAACCGAACCGCCTCGGCGAAGAAACCAATTATCGTAATCGTGAAAAGCAAGAGCAGGGTATAGCCATCTTCCAATCGGTTCTTGAGGTAAGTCGGCCTGAAAAACACTCGCCGGGCGAGAGCCAATAGAAGTCCGGCGATGATCATCCCGCCACCAATGTCCATCACCAACTCGAACCAGAGTAATGATGTGCCACGCGGCCAGGGAAGTTCAATGGGCAGGAAAAGAGGGTATTGCAGCAGGTTGATCACGGTCCCGAGGATCTGGATCATCATTCCCCAGAAGATAAGGAAATGCATCACACCGGGATAAGCACGCTTAAGCACCCTGTCCTGGACAATGGCGTGAAGCAGGAATTCTCGAATCGCTCGCGGCCAGCGCGAAGGTCCACGGGTGATTTCGGGCTGTGTTGAAGATGGCGCTGTGTCTGTGGTCAAGCTTCACCGCCTATGAGTATGTTTCCATCTACGATCGTGACGAGTATCTCTTCAAGCGGGGTAGGGGGAGGACCACTGATGACCGAGCCATCAACGGCGCTGAAGTAACCTTCATGGCAGGGACACTCGATCATCTTGGACTCGGGGTTCCAATCCACGAGGCAGGCGAAGTGTGTGCAGACGGAGGAGTAGGCGACAAGCCCTCGTTCTGGTGTATTGATCACTAACGCTGGGTAGCGACCGAATCTAATAGTCTTGGCCTCTCCTTCAGGGATCGATCCTTCACTCCCTGCGGAAACTGGCTCTGTGGGCATTTCTTCCAGCTTAGAGGGCCAGAAGTAGGCGATTGCGGGTCCAACGATTGCGGTCAACCCCACAGCAGCGAGCAGGCTGCTCAGGATTTTCAGGAAGCCTCTGCGCTCTACCTTCGCTTCGTGGTCTGTCATAGGGCTCTCCGTTTTCCGATTGACGAATGGGATATCTCGTCGGTATCTAACTCAGGGCTCCCATGATCGTAAGGCCGATCACGACTATCGAGCCGACAATTACAATAATCCAGCGGACGTTTCGTGCTCGGAGCGTATCACCCTTTCGATCGAGGAATGGCCAGATCACGATCAGGATCAGCCCGATAATGGGAATTAACACGCCGATTGTTTTCGGTACATACTTCAACATTTCATAAAGGAAGAGGAAGTACCAATCGGATTTTACGTGTGGCGTGACCATCGGGTCGGCTGGGGACTCAAGCCCGATAGGGGATATCAAGCCCACGATTCCCACGATGATCATCAACACCATTATTCCTACAACGACTTTCGCTTCGGTCGCAATATGGTCAGGGAAGAAGGGGATGGTTTTTTCTTCTGGACTAGATTCTTCCTCAGTCATGCTTCCTCCATTAGCTTTGATATTAAAGTGGTCGATGGATGCCCAGTCGACGAATCATCAGGAAATGTATGGCTAGCAGCCCCAGGGCGCCGACCGGTAGCACGAGAACGTGCAGCGCATAGAAACGGCTTAAAGTGACTGCGGAGACATCCCAACCACCGCGCATGAACACGAGTAGGATGTCGCCGATCTGGGGGATGCCGCCGGCGATCTCGGTTGACACCGTCGTTGCCCAATAAGCTTGCTGATCCCATGGCAGCAGGTAACCCGTCAGCCCAAACGCGAAGGTGAGGATGAGCAGGAGCGCGCCTGACAACCAATTGAGCTCTCGCGGCGCCTTGTAGGCGCCATGGATGAACACACGAACCATATGCGCGACGACCATTACGACCACGCCGTTCGCCGACCAATGGTGGATAGCTCTAATGGCGGCGCCGAAGCGAACTTCAGTCTCGATGAACTGAATACTGGCGTAGGCTGCCTCAGGTGTTGGCTTGTAATAGAAGGCGAGCATGGTGCCGGTCACAGCCTGGATGATGAGAAGAGTGAAGGTTATCCCGCCTAAGCAGTACATCCAGCGAGTGGAAAACATGGCAACAGGCTTACTGAGAATTTCACGCATTGGTTCGACGATCTGGAACCGGTCGTCAAGCCAATCGACAGCGCGCGCCCAAAGCGGTTTCCATGGCTTCCGGGTAATCCATCCGCTGCCCGTCCGATAAGCCCCGACGAGAAACACCAGACCGCCAAAACCAAACACGATCCAACGGGCCAATGGGGTCCATATGTTGTCGATCGAACCGCTCAGGTGGCAATGCAAACACGTGTCCTGTTCGGGGGGCGGTGGTGGGGTGGTTTCTGTGAGGTGGACAGATGCGAGCCGTAAAAGGGACGATGGGGGATCCTGGGTAGGATCCACAGTCTCACTCGCCTGCGCATTTGGTGTCCCCAGGACGACAGCGATGATGAAGGTAAATGTGATCAAAGTCAGGACGACGAAGGCATGTCGGAGCCGCCTCATTCTCACCTCCGGGTTACTCTTGCCGTTTTATCAACTAAAAAAAACGGAATACCGCAATGCGGGCATGATTTGTACGATATTTTACCAAGGATGGAAAAAATAATAAACTACCCCACAGCAAGCTGTGGGGCATTGACCCTGACTTCAAACGGAGCCGCAATTGACATGGGAATGTCCTTTAGCTCCTCAGTCGAGTCCATGGGCCGGTCTACATCGGCCCGCGCAGCGATGTTGATCGCTGCTACGTGGTCGGCAGGGGCAGCGAACCCACATGACGAACACGCGAACCAATCACGAGACTTGCGATTGGCCCTGGAGATATGCCCACAAAGGGGGCAGAGTTGAGATGTGTATCTTGGGTCAACCAGGGTCACAGCTACACCAGCCAGCCGTGCTTTGTAGGTAACGAACTGCCCGAGCTGGTGGAAAGCCCAATTGTGATGTCGGGTTCGCTGTCCGCGCCGAACTCTTACCCTCTTGTGGATACCACTCAAATCTTCGAGAGCGATCCCGCAAGAGGTGCGTTTCGCAGCCCCGACGAGAGCCTTGCTGATACAGTGGTTGACGTGTTTCTGGAAGCGGGCGAATCGCCCGGATAGCTTCATGAGTGCACGCTTTGCGGATCTTGTGCCGACCGACTGGAGTATGGCTCGGCGCTTCTCATACCACTGGCGTCTGGCTTCCAACTCTTTGCCAGAGAATGTATCGCCATCAGATGTGGTCGCCAGATTGACAATACCCAGGTCTATTCCAAGCCACCCTTCAGGATCATCGGGGTCAGGCTCCTCGACCTCGCAAACTTGATGGAGATAGAAGGCCCCATCGCGATAGATCAAGTCGGCTGCGCCCCGCAAGCCGTGCTCGATCATTGCCTTTTGACATGGGCCAAAGGCGGTCAGGATCTTGAGCCGTCCTTCTAACGACCAGATGGAGACAACGGGTTCGTCCTGTTTGGTGCGCCAAGAGAGGATACGTTGATCATAGGAAATTGAACCTTGAGGTCTGAAAGCACGCTTCGTCTTGCGGTCGAGCTTGTACGCATCAGTCACTTTGGCAATGCAGCGAATAACAACTTGAGATGACAGATCCGGGAACTTCTGGCGTATCTTCTGATAGAAGCGCTTCTGGAGTTCGTATCGTTTGAAACAGTGGTGTTCCCAGGCAAGATCGCTGATATAGTCACAAGCGGCATTGGCAGTTTCCAGTGTCCGCTTGAGAACGCTGACCTGATCCGGCGTGGTCATGAGTTTGACTTGAGCGATGAGGTTCATAGATTCAGCATATCACAAGTTCAAAGA
This sequence comes from Anaerolineales bacterium, assembly GCA_030606845.1. GTDB lineage: Bacteria > Chloroflexota > Anaerolineae > Anaerolineales > E44-bin32 > E44-bin32. The sequence goes on from JAUWFP010000152.1 coordinate 3,976, forward strand.
ACTAATAATCAAGGAGAGGGCAGGTACTCTCCTATAGTAAGTTAAGGGGCACCCGCTGCTAAAACTAGTGACAAGGCTCATATAGATAGGGGAGGAATGACCTTCGCGCTTAGCGGCGTCTCTTATTGACGCCGCTAAGCATGCAGAAAAAAAACTAGAAGGAGATGAAGCCCTCGCCAGAGCCCGAAATGGATAAATTAAGATCTAATCGGCGGTTGCCGCCAACGCTTCTTTGCGTGATGATCGAATGGACATCAACGCGAACATTGCTGCGGAGATCAGGCCTAGGATACCGCCGGCATACCACACCCAATTGGGGTCATAATAATCCATAACCAGACCCGCTAGCAGAGGACCGATTGCGAAGGGGACTGCCCAACTGAATCCATAGAAAGCCATGTAGCGTCCGCGCATATCGTCTGGCGCAAGGCGGGCAACGATCGATTGTGAGATTGGCGCCCAGAGCATCTCCCCGACGGTAATGATGGCCATCGCCAGCAGGAAAAGCCCATAGGTGGCGACGAAGCCATAGAGTGCGAATCCGATTGCGTTCAGGAGTGCCCCCAATGTAATTACTGCTAATTCGGGATACTTTGCATAGCGGCGGGTAATGTAAAACTGAAATAGCACAACCATGCTCGCATTTAAACTCATGATTGCGCCGAAACCTTGCAAGCTGACACTATGGACATCTCTGAGGAAGACCGCGAGAGTGCCGTTCATCTGGATGTAGATCATTGCAGAAAGGGCAGATGCGAGCCAGAAGAACATAAAGAATCTATCGCGGAGTACGGTTCCATACCCACCGAAGGTTTGGCCGATACTCTCCTTCTCCTGAGATTTGGAGGCGATCCGCGTTTCCGGCAGGATAAGAAAGATCAGAATTGCGACGAAAATACTGATTGTTGCGTCTGTTATGAATAACGATAAGTAGGATCGGGAGGCGAGGAAGCCACCAATCGCGGGCCCAATCGCCACCGCTAGATTCGCGACTACACGGAAAATCCCGAATCCTTGCGCGCGTTGCTCATCCGGCAGAATGTCCGCGATCATTGCCTGTCGTGCTGGTCCGCCGATATTTGTAAATAGTCCAACAAAGATTGCGCCGGCGAAGAACAGGTTGAGTTCATTAACCAATCCCAACCAAATGCTGGAGACCGCACTAACTACAAGGCCGAAAAGGATCAAGGGCTTGCGTCCCAATCGATCCGCCAGGGCGCCGCCAATTGTGCTGCCGATCATTCCCATCACTGCGAAGGTCCCGAAGATCATCCCGACGGTTGTCATCCCTACGCCGAATTTCTGGGTGATGTAAAGCGTGAAGAAGGGGAATAGGATCGCGCCCCCTACGCGATCGATGAAGGTCGCAATAAGCAGAGTCCAGAAATGGCGCGGGTACTCATTGAAGATGGAACGCAGCCGCCAATATTGTCGTTTGAAGATCAAGGTTTTAGCCCTTTTCACAGATACGATGTTGCAAGTTCTCTAGCTTCGCAGCGTTATTCATGAGACTGTAGTGCTCCGAATTTCAAGATCTGCGACTTCCACGTAATGAGATTTCAAGCGACAGCCAAGTTGTTCCAACCAGGTTCCAAATCTCACAAGCATTCGCTGGTGGATCGGCGCTTGATCCGATGCGCTCTCTTGAACGATCCGGATCAGTCGTTCCTTCTCTGCCTGCTTCATCTTGTCTTCTCTTTCGTATTTCGCGGTGATGAAATCACGTCCTGTTGGGTGCATCGTCATATCCTCCTTTGAGAATATTGCTG
>JAUWFP010000162.1 GCA_030606845.1 Anaerolineales bacterium
CACATTGACGCCGCTTCTTTATTTTCTCGGGGTGTAGCCATCAGACAACTGCCGCCCATCCTGCTTGTTGCCTTTTTACTTCTTTCTCCGTTGGAACCAGTTTCAGCCCAAGCGGACGAGATTCACGTCACTACCCACACCGAGTACAAGTATGGTTCAACCATCAACTTCAGCGCGCAAATTCAAGCTGTAAGCGAAGTTATTCGTGCGGCCGTGTTCATCCGCGTGGGCTCATCAGAATTTACAAACGTTGCCATTGCTGTCCTTTCAGATGGCTCTACGATCTCGGCGGAAGTAATCGAAGAAGTTCAGGCGCTCGGGGTCGAACCATTTTCCACAATCACTTACTGGTGGCAGATAGACTTCGCAAATGGTGATACCTATCTCACGGATCCCGCATCCTTTTTATACGACGATAACCGTTTCAATTGGCATTCCCTGGGCAAATCCAACATCACCGTCCATTGGATAGAAGGCGATATAACGCGTGGTCAGGATATACTCAACCTGGCAAATGATTCCATTTTGCAAATTCAGCGCGATCTCGCATTGCCAGCCCTGGATCATGTGTCCATCTACATCTACCCCACTGTGGGCCAGCTTCAATCAAGCATACGCATGGGTGGTGCGACATGGGTCGGTGGGCATGCCCAACCAGAATTGAGAACCATTCTCTTGGCCGCGCCAACCGGGGTTGAGGGTCAAATCTCTTTGGAACGCGATCTCCCCCACGAGCTTGTTCACATCCTGCTTTACGAACGTATGGGCGATCAATATCACAACCTTCCCACCTGGCTCAACGAAGGACTGGCAACGCTCCAAGAAGGCGTGCCGAATCCTGCATACATCTTCGAGTTGGATCGCGCCGCCCGCGAGAATGCATTAATTTCAATGCACTCCCTTTGTGCATCTTTCCCGATTTCCGAAGAGGATGCCTTGCTGGCATACGCTCAGAGCGCATCCTTCACACAATATTTGCTTGACATTTATGGTATTGGCGGTGTGGCCCTGCTTCTAGATGCTTATCAGGAAGGAACAAGCTGCGAAGGCGGTGTTCAACGAGTGTATCAACGTCCCATCTCTCAATTAGAAAACGAGTGGAGATGGACGACACTCTCAAATCCCAATCTGCTCGTTTTCGCCCAACCGCTTCTACCTTGGCTTCTGCTCGGCTTGTCCGTTCTCGTTGTATTCGTTATCATTTTTCTACTTAGCCGCCGGCAACACAAGGGATAGAAATACTATGAACTCAATTAAAACACTCGTATTCGATCTTGAGACTAAGCGGCTTGCAGATGAGGTCGGCGGTTGGGACCACATCGATAAGATGGGCCTCTCTGCTGGCGTTACCTATCACGTCGAAGAGGACGGCTGGTCCTTATTCAAAGAGGACGATGCTGGAGCGCTCCTTGACGAACTTGCTTCCGCATCCAAAGTCGTCGGTTTCAACCTCATCCGCTTTGACTACACAGTTCTTAGACCCTATGGGCTTTCTATCGATCGCTCCTTGGTAGAGAAGACCACAGACATGCTTGCAGACATCTCGCTTACACTTGGATTTAGGATTGGCCTGGATCACCTCGCAGAAGCAACTCTGGGTGAGAGCAAGTCCGCAGACGGCCTTGCCGCGGTTGAATGGTACAAGAAAGGCGAGATTGACAAGGTTTTGGCGTATTGCAAACAGGATGTTTGGGTTACGTACCGTCTGTGGGGATATGGTCGCGACCACGGCCACATTTTCCGGCGTGATCGAAGTGGCACTAAAAAGAAGATTCCAGTGTCTTGGTAAAAACCTTCCAGGGCGTCTTAGATTGACCTTTTACCGATCAGCTCCGCGAAATCGCTCCCGTCTGAAGTTTCTGAACGCCACACAATCGCATCATGTCCTTGCTCAGCAGACAAAGTGTATGCAAATGCTGCAACAATGCCAGGCTGGGATCGAACCATCCGGTAGAACTCTAAATATTGGCGAGCCTTTGTACTTTCCGCTACGCCTTGGATGGGGTTACAGAACTCAGTAATTATGAGTAGCTTCTCCGGGAATTTGTCTCGATATACCTCGAATACACGCCCCTTATTGCGAGCTCTTAGAGAGGCCTGATCCGTCCAATAGCAGTTCACCCCTACCCAATCAGCATTCTGAACCGCGCTCACCGCCTCATTAAGAAATTGAGCATCATTGGCTCTCCACCCTGGGAGAAGTTCACCTTGAGATAAACCGGGGAAGCCGACCTTGGCATCTGGGAAACGAGTCTTAATCATCTGGGTTACTTTTATAAACCACTGCGAGAACTCCAACCCATCTCGCCAGGACCGCCGCCACCCTGAGTTTTGGACGTTCGGATTACTGTGGATTTCAAAGTATCTGATCCCTGATCGATACAGACGCCCAAAATTATTTTCAATCGATGCGAAAAATCTTTCAGCGGAGATTGCCTCGCCAGAAAAGTCTCCCATCACACGCACAACGATGAGCATCGCCGGATTCAACCCTCGGATTCGTTCGATCGTATCGAGACTTTCGTCAAGCTCCAGCTTGACAGCTTCTAACTTCGCCAATCTTATTAGGTTGAGATCTTCGTCTTGCAATGGCTCCCCCACCCTTGCGTGTGCACCGAGAAGGCATTTTTCATGATTAAGGCGTGAGACATCGAATGATTTCTTCGCTGCCGGCCAAATGAGAAACGGCGTTGGGTCGATAATGTCTTTTGGGTAATTCGTCTCCCCGCGGTCTGTCGCGCCATCTCTTTTCAACGTTAAGTGCAGATGCGAACCAGTAGATGCACCAGTAGAGTTCGCTCTCCCAAGCAGCTCGCCAGCCTTCAATTCCTGTCCCACCCGCACCAATGGCCGCGCAAGATGCCCGTATACGGTTTTGTATCCATCCTTGTGTCGTACACGAACATGTTTCCCATAGGCGTGCACCCTTGGGTCGGGGTTATTATGAACCCGATAAACGACACCATCTGCGCAGCAATAGACGTTGGTGTTATTCAAAGCTCGGATATCTACACCCTCATGTCCTGGCATGCCATAACGGCTGTATATCTGTGGATTTGCCCCATATTCTTGAGTAATAAACGTGTAATCGGTGGGCCAAAGCAAGTAGAAAGATTTGCGTTTTTGCCCGTAACGATCTTCCTCGGCGATTCGCAGTGCGAATTCCTCCTGCAACCCTTTCGCAGTGTCCGTGGAAATCGGGTCAAGGCGAACACCAGGGTGCTGCGAATAAAACCATTCTTCAAGTTGACTGTATTCAGGATATCCGCCCGGCACAACGGGGAAAGTTATCACCTGGGCAGGCGCCATGTATTGCGCTGCAGTTTGTGGATCCTGAGTCATGTTAGGTCCATACTGCAGAACATATTCAGAACATGAGCGAACCCATGTCCAGTAATTCTCACGCGGGAGCAAGATCACTTGGTGTTCCATAGTCAGTTATTAAACCCCATGCCTTTTGATTTCATCGAAACGTAGCGGTTTTTTTCGATTACGAGATGATCAAGCACCTCAATATCGAGAAGTTTTCCAGCATCCACAATTGCCCGGGTTACAGCTACATCTTCAGGACTGGGTGTTGGGTCACCACTCGGATGATTATGTGCAACAATTATTGCAGCTGCATTGCGCCGCACTGCTTCCCGAAAGACCTCACCAACTCTTATGACAGAGCTGTTGAGCGATCCTCTGTATACATCTACAATCTTAATGACTTGATTACGTGTGTCTAATAGCAGTACGCGTAAGTGCTCCTGCTCTAAAGCGCCCATTTCATAGAGGACGAGATTGGCTGCGTCCTGCGGTGACTGGATACGCGGCTTCTCCTCTTGGTTCACCGTCGTAAATCTACGCCCTAACTCAACTGCTGCTTGTATTTGCGTGGCCTTTGCGAACCCGATTCCTCGCTTATTCTCAAGTTCAGGAAGCGAGATGCGATGTAATCCGGCAAGGCCTCCGACTTCCATCAACAGTGTCTGCGCTAACTGAACAGCGTTCATCCCTTTGATCCCGGTTCTGAGCATGATGGCCAGTAACTCTGCATTGGATAGCGCCCCCGGACCTAAAGCAGCGAGCCGTTCACGTGGGCGATCGCCAGAGTCAAGATCCATAATCCGGTAACCCAACTGTTTGTCCCCCATATCACACCCCCATTCAGTGCAAATTGCGTGCCGAAGCCAATGACTGCGACTATACTTAAGTGGAATCTCGGTGTCAAAGTGGCCCAGAATTTGCATCGCCATGAGTAGACTGCATGCTATAATGCCGCTCGTCAGGAGTGACCATGCTGGACATTTTCGGAATCGCCTCTTTAGGAAAATTCTTTACATATATCACGGCCTTTTTCGGTGCCTTCTTGGCTGCTTTGTGGCTGAGCCTGATTTTTTGGACGCTCAGAGATATCCGCTCCAGGTCCCACGATAAACTTGTACACATTCTCACGGTTATCCTGGTAGCCATCTTGAATCTACCTGGACTTATCATTTACCTCATAATTCGTCCATCCCTTACGCTCACTGAGGAGTACCAGCAGACGCTAGAAGAAGAGGCGCTCCTTTCGCAAGTTGAGGAGCGTTTGTTATGTCCAGGATGTGGAAGTCATACGGATAAGGATTGGCAGGTCTGTGCTCATTGCCACACTCGACTCCGAAAGGTATGCCTTCAGTGCGGCCAGCTCCTACAGCTCCCCTGGCAGATTTGTCCACACTGCGTAACGCCTGTACCAGGGGCTCCATCCGAAGCTCAACCAGCAGATATTCCACCAATTACAGGCTAACACTAGAACCTGTACATCTCGTATATAAAAGAAACTGGCGAATAGAACTCGCCAGTTTCTTCTTAATTAAGTGTCCGTAATAAAGTTGCGCTACTTTTTTCTCGCAACTCCTAAGCAAGACCATCCTGCATACTGAGCAGTGTCTCCGAGCTCGTCCTCTATGCGAAGAAGCTGGTTGTACTTCGCAACGCGATCGGATCGAGCAGGAGCTCCCGTCTTTATTTGTCCCATGTGAATGGCGACGGAGAGGTCAGCAATTGTGGCATCTTCAGTTTCTCCGGAGCGGTGTGATGTCACGGCTCGCCAGCCTGCCTCCCGGCAAACCTGAACGGCTTCGAGCGTTTCTGTCAGTGTGCCAATTTGGTTTACTTTTACTAACAGCGAATTGCAGGCCTTTAATTCAACGCCTTTTCTTACACGCTCGGGATTCGTTACAAGCAAATCGTCACCAACGATTTGGATTTTATCTCCCATCTTCGCGGTCATTAATTGCCAGCTATCCCAGTCATCTTGTGCAAGTCCGTCTTCAATGGATACGATTGGATATTGCCTAACCCATGATTCCCAGAACTCGACCATTTCCTCACCGCTAAGCTCCTTCCCCTCACTGCGCAGCTGGTATACACCTCGATCAATATCGTAAAACTCGGATGCTGCTGGATCGAGCGCAATCGATACCTGTTCTCCAGTTTTATAACCGGCTTTTTCAATGGCCACC
>JAUWFP010000231.1 GCA_030606845.1 Anaerolineales bacterium
CGCGCTTGGCGATACCCTTCGATTCAACAGGAAGCATTTTTGAGAACAACCGCTTGGAACGAGCGGATTTCTTTCTGCGCAGGTGACTCTTGTTTCCCTTAGTGCGCACCAGCTTCCCGGAACCTGTTAAACGGAAGCGCTTGGCGGTTGCTTTATGCGTCTTGAGTTTATATTTCCCCTTCTTCTTGGCTTTACGGGCCACAATCCTACTCCTCTAATAAAGATAATCTCGTTCTTTGCGACCCACCTGTGGGGCACAAAACCCGCGGACGGTACCGCTGTCCACGGGGACATCGACACGAACCTGGTTGCCTGAGATGGCTACTGCTTTGGTTTGCCCGGCGCCAGCGTCATGAGCATCGTGCGGCCTTCCATCGTCGGGGATTGCTCAATGATTCCGACGTCGGAGAGTTCATCCGCTATGCTTTGTAAATCATCGAGTGCGATCTCGGGAAATGTGATTTCACGCCCACGGAAGCGGACACGCACTCGGACTTTCTTTCCTTCTAACAACCAACGCCTTGCATCTCGAACTTTGAATGACCGATGATGATCAGATGTTTTCGGGCGAAGCCGTACTTCCTTGATCTCAACTTTGGTTTGCGCCTTTCTTGCCTCACGGTCCTTCTTCGATTTCTCGTAGAGAAACTTACCGAAGTCGAGCACCCGACATACAGGCGGGTCGGCGTTTGGGGCAATTTCAACCAGGTCGAGATCTGCCGTTCTGGCGGCTTCAAACGCCTCCTCCATCGTAACCACACCGACGTTGACACCATCGGCGCCGATAAGGCGCACGTTTTTAGCTCGAATTTGATTGTTTATTCTAAATTTTGATGCGCTGATCTTGTTCTCCTCCGAGAAAAACACATAAGCCGCCCAGTACTCACCAGAGCGGTCTCAAGGCCGCCGGATGATACCATGATAGAAGGCGGTTCGTCAACAGACTGGGCATGGACGATCATGGCATAACCGCCGATCATTGTGTGAATCTCTACGTGAAACTAGCCATTAGCGCTTCTTGAATTCTGCTAAACAGAAGCAACCGTTGGCCTATTAGGAACCATCCAGATCAGGCCAACGGTTGTTTTTATATGCGCTAGTTGCTGCGCACGGGTTGATTATTTAGCTCCCTAAGGAGTAGAGTCCTGATTGCCGGAGCCCTTTCGGCCCGTGCCCTTTCCCCCTGGACCTTCAAGCACGCCCTCGTTTTCGTAAGACGGGTCCATGCCAGATTGATCAGGTGCATCTGCTGGTCGATTTGCGCCCTGGTGAAGCCGGAATGTTATGGGGTCCTCAAGGGCACCCTCGGCAGCGACACGGAGGTTATTCATAGCCTGTGTTGCCAGTTCCAAAGCTTCTTCGGGCTTGTCAGGGGCATTTTCTCGAAGTTTCTCTAAGAGCTTTATCTGCTCTTGCGAGCGCACCTGAATTTGCTCCATGAGCTGAAGCAATGCGGCATCGTCCAGCTTGGCCGCTTCCTGTAATGCCTGGTCGATGTGCTCCCGCAGTCGGGTCGCGACCTCGTTGGGCACGGGAAGACCCTGTCCACTCAGGGCGGCAATCTCTTCCATGCGTTCATCAGATAACCGCAGCAGTAAGTTCGCTTCCGCTTCGGGGTCGGACGTTAGGGCCAGCCGGACGTCCTCTACAAATGTCTTGATTGGATACAGCGCTTCGGAGGGCAGGCTGTCTTGTGCGGCGAATGCGGTTGCGGTTGTGCCGCCGAACGCGACTGCGAGCAAGATCAAAATACGGGCAAATGTGAACATGGGTGAACGCTCCTTTTTGAATGTGTTTTTCCACCCTATATGACGGTTAGGTTCGGGTAGAGATACGGGCAGAGTCTCTTTTGCCCGTGTCAGAAACGCTTTGCGTAATTGCTGAGAGCGTACGAGATCCGGGGCAGGGACATCTTCCAATGGTTTTAATACGTCCATAGTCGCTAAGAGAGATTGCAAATCAGGATCTTTGATTGGCTTACCAGCGCGATAGTTGGATGCTGCTTGATCTACTCGGTCCTCTATCTTGCTCATAGTGAGCCCTCCGTAAAAGCAAAATCATTTTCCAGGATTCTGCGCATTGACTTTAACCCTCGGTGTTGTAGTGATTTCACCGCACCAACTGGTTTCTCGAGCACTGCGGCGATCTCTTCGTTACTTAACCCCTGGAAGAATTTCAGCATAATCACTTGGCGCTGCTCGTGCGTCAATCGCCACAGCACCTCGCGAGCCTGTGCCTGTGCGAGGCTACGCTCGACAGCCTCGTCGGGGTTTTCCGCTGAAGGTGATCGCTGCACATCCAGGTCTGGGTTCTCTAAAGGTTCATCTCGGCGGCGGTGGTGGTCTGCCGCAAGGTTGTGGGTGATCCGGTAAAGATAAGCTCTAAGGTGGTCCTTGGGGCCTCCACCGGCGCCCAGGGCGCGTAAGAAGCGGAAGAAAGTATCGCTGACAATGTCTTCGGCGGTTGTTGTGTCCCCGACGAGGCGGCAGGCGTAGCTATATAACTCGGGGCGGAGAGAGTCGTAGATTGCAGCTAGTGCACTCTCGTCCAGCCGGCGCGCGCCTTCCAGCCACTGATCTTCCTTAAACGCCATCACTCACCTATATGACGGTTTCGTGCCCGCCAGGATACGGGCATCTGTCGTGTTCGCCAATGCCATATCTTACCTGATGGATTTGTCTCGATCAGGTAAAAGCGAGTAGCTTTTCCCTTGGCTCCTTAACAAGGATGGCGAATGCTTCGAATCGGGTTCTGCCACTCACCAGTTTATTGATGAAGCGTGAAGATGGTGTGAAGATCTTCTATTGAAGCTGTTGAGGCCGGGGCAAACTCAAATATCATGTCGATGTTGTAAGGATGGATAAGGTAGAGCGATGCAGGGCTGGTTAGGCCGCGGGAAGGAGCGCCTCGCGGCACAAGATGAGGTCGCTCCATTGCTTGTCCAATGCCGAGGGAGCGCGGATTCCGACCTGTGAGGGGATCCGGCCGCGCGCCAGAAGCGGTGTTCCGATATCGACTCCAGGCGGCGGAAGGACTCCGGGTGGACCCCAATAGCCGGTGTTCCCCAGCAGCCACATTTCAATCGTCGATTTATCTGCACCCACGGGCGCCAGGACACTTTCGACGGCGCGCAACATCAACTTGGTGTAAGCATCGCGGTCATAGGGTACCCGCCCTTCGAGCAACTCCCAGGCGCGTGCTTTCTCCGGTCCGGGAACAAGCAGGAAGTTCATACGTTCGCCCGGGTGTAGCTCAATCCCGGTTGCGGCGAGTTGGCGCGCCACGCGCGCCGCCGCGGTGCGCACGGTGTACTCCTCGGGCTGGCGCGAGAGCCTGTGGGCGATCACCAACTGGTCGGTTTGGACCACGCCGGCTCGTAAGGACAGCAGGCGCTCCCGGGCGAAGGTGATGGCTTTGGGCAGCGCGGCGCAGAAGCCGGCCGCATCGCGCTCCCGGGAGAGGATTTCAAGCATCCCGAGCTGGGTCTCTTTGATGTAGCGGGGGGTGTCACGGCGGCGGGCCTCGATCCCGCGCACCTTGAGCGAACCATCCTCGAAGGCGCCGAAATAGCGGTTGGCGACCGCCACGCGCGGTTCGGTCCGTGATGGTAGGAATGCCAACCAACGATAAACTCCCTCAAGACCGATATGCAGGCCGGTCTCGGCATGGATATCATTAAGGAGGGTTTCGTAATCTGGCCTGCCGCTAGTCTCCGGCTTATGTATCCAGAGTCCGTCGACATAGAGATGCAGTACGCGGAAGCCGCGCGCCTCGACGATTTCCTTTGTGCGCAGCAGCACCTCGCGACCGTAGGCGTTGACCGCCTCGTGAGCCTCAATGCGGCCGAAGCGGGCGTTCTTGTATCCCAGGTAGCCAAAGCAGGTCACCAACAGCCACTTGTGAGCCGAGCAACGGCGGCGGTAGGCCTCGAGCCGCGGGTCGTCCTCGGGTAGTTCGCGGATCAGCGCCTTATAGCGGCTGCGCTTCTCGAGCAGCGGCTCGAGTGTTTCGGGCACCAGGCCCTGGCGATGGCGGCAGATAGATGTGCCCAACTCGGGGATCGGTTCACCATCACAGCACTTTGCCCCCACCGTCTCGGGCGAGACATTAAAGTGAACCATGATGCTCGGATACATGGCGGTGAAGTCGAGTTCGGCGACGTGTTCGTGCAGCCCCGCTATGGGCGTGTAGACCAACCCCCCTTTGTCGGCTGACAGCAGATCTAGGCCGCTTTTGAGCGACTCGGGCTGCCGCTTC
>JAUWFP010000164.1 GCA_030606845.1 Anaerolineales bacterium
ACACTTATCGTGCAGCTTCCATTCGCCGGGATCGTGCCATTTGAGAACGAGATTGAACCTGCACCTGCAGTGGGGGCGAAGGTTGGTGTGCCGCACCTATTTGTGGAATACGTTGCCGGGCTGGCGACCGTCATCGCGCCAGGGCTCGTCGGGAAGGTATCCGTGAAGCTGGCGCCGCTAATCGCCACGTCATTGGGATTACTCAAAGTGAAAGTTAGCGTGGAAGTGCCTGTGACGCTGGTCGGGTCCGGAGCGAAGTTCTTGTCGATCGTGACCAGTGAAGGATCTACGATTGCGGCGATGCGGCCGGCGACAGAGAAATCGCTGTTGTAGTGGTAGCTGCTCCCGGAGAAATCGTAAATGAGGGTATTTAAGGTTTCACTCGTCCCCGCGCCGCCGATGATGGTCACGTTGTAGTTGACGGTTATGTTCCCCCCGTATTTCCCCGTGCTCAGGCAGGATCGGTAGTTTGGAGAGTTAGGGTCATTCTCCCAGTTGCATCCATCCGCATAGACCTTCGTAGCGGCATCCGGGTCCGTTCCGGCATTTGCGGTATATGTGCTCGTGACCGAATTGATTTGGAAGATTGTGTTCGGGAAATTGATGTAGCTCTCGATTTGTTCGTACCCGTTCGTAGCCGTCGAGCCGACCAATTCGATATCGTAGGTTTCCCCCAGCATGAGCGTCATCGTCCCACCGGGGGCGACAGAAACGGTATCTAGAAGCACATCCGTCGTAGAGTTGCGGCTCTGTGAGATCAGATGTTCGACGTAGATCTCGCGCGGGGTCGACGTGCTGATGGTACTTGTTTCGTTCGAATTAACCTCGATATGGTATTCGCGCGTATGGTCATAGGCATTCGCATCTCGAGAGATTTCAACCTCAAAGTAAAAATCAGCGCAGCCGCCAGCCACTATTGAGCTTATTGTAATGGGATCCAAGGAACCCGGACGGATAGCGATATAAGAATCTGATGTATCCCATACAAAATCGGCGATTACGTTAGTGGCAGGGTCATCACCGGAGTTGCAGACACGCACACCCACAGGGAAGTTGTTCGGTCCCACGTTAACATTGTTGCTGTCGAGGCCGACGACATTCCACGTGATAGGCTCAATGGTTAATATGGCATCTGCATGGGCAAGAAGCGGGGAGCCGAAAATGAGCCAGCCAAGCAGCAGGGCAAGGGCAGAAGAAATAAGAAATCGAAACAAGGTCTTCTTATTCAAAACCATTGTGTAGACGCGCCTCAAGATCGGCGGAAACTCCTCCCCCAATTTTCTACCTATTCAAACTTTATGCTCCATATTGTAAATGGGTAGCGTGGTTCAAGCAAAGAGGTCAATTGCCCAGAAATAGTCGCTGGCTCCGGGCGCAATCTCTGCTTGCGGATCTCGGAAGTTAACAGGTGTGTTTATAGGTGAAATAAGCTTGGCAGCCCAGGGTTTCCAGCAAATTACTGCTGCGGATTCACAGCCAACCAAATCGGCAGGTAAAGCACACCGATGGGGCCAAGTTGAGTGGTCCCACCACGGATCTGATTGGCCGCCATATCGACGGAGGGGCTCTCTAGCATCACCATTTGCCCAAGCTCTTCATCGTAGAGGAACAATCTCAAATTAAGTTCATCGCCAGCGGGAACAAGCGTCTCGTCGTAGGTTAGGTGAATAGTCGCCAGTTGAAACGGTAGTTCGGTCGAGATGATCACGAAATCACCGACCTGACCAAAGTTCCCGGCGAAGCCGGGCGCGCCGACCATATGATCTACGGTGATCGACTGACTGTGATCTCCCATCCCCAGGATGTCGATTGAAAGCCCAATGTCCTCTAGAGCTATGATCTGCAGGTGGTATTCCTGCCCATCGGGGATCCCATCGCGGTCGCTGTCGACATGGAACAGATCGGTTCCCATACGCGCTTCACTCTCATCGCTCAAACCATCCCCATCAGAGTCGCCAGTAACTGAGCCCATGGTCTCCCCCAGGATCATGGCTAGATCGCTTATGCCATCGCCATCCGAATCAAGCTTCATCGGATCCGTCCCGAGGTCGCGCTCCATAATATTGGAAACACCGTCAAGGTCGAGGTCTTCATCCCCGTCCATCACGCCATCATCATCGGTGTCAGCCAATCCAGGCATCGTTCGATGTCCCATCACGATGATCTCAAAATAATCGCTCAAGCCATCACTGTCTGAGTCCGTGCCAAAGGGGCTGGAGCCAAGACTCAATTCAAATAATTCAATGACGCCATCTCCTTCATAGTCCCCTTCGTATTGCAGACCCCATACGGAGCGTACGGCTGCCGACGACTCCCAAGCGGGCACAAGAAGGTTGATACCCCCGCGCACATCGCCACGCCGCCAGGCGCCATCCAGCGCCACCATCAGATCCCGGGTACGTTCGAGTTCACTTTCAGCTGCCTTCACTCCGACATCCGAGATCACATCACCAGCCACGCGTGCTGACTTTCCGACAACTTCTGCATCGGCTGCCGAGAGAACAACGACCTGGTAGTCAGACAAAAGAAGCGTTTTGAACGCTTGAAGATATGCATCCTGAACCTCGGGTTGTAGATTTTTTTGGGAGGCCAACTTTAACAGGCGGTTGGCAACATCCACATGGCGCAGCAATACCGCGGAATCCTCCAGCCTACTACCATCGAGATAAAGATTAACATCCTCTAAGATGCGCGTCTCAACATCCGTGAGCTCTTGGGATGGGTGTGAGATCGAGAGAACGCGCAATATCTCGGCCGCCTCCTCACGAAGCTCCACGGGTGACGCATCTACCACCTGATCGGGCACATCTTTAACTGCGACAACAATATGGTCAGGGAGCGGCGCGGATGGCGTCGCCCTTCCACCAATTAGGTCCAGAACAAGAGGTTGAAGATCATCTAAACGGTCACACGCTGCTGTGAGGAACAGCAGGGAAAAGAGCAGCGTCAGTATTAGTAGGCGTGAGAGCCGATGTAATGTGCCAGAAAGCATCGCCTTGTCCCCTTCCGAAATGCGGCGGAAACCCCTAACATTATCGTGTAAACGAGCTTCGCCTAGTATTTCACCACATTCCAGCTAATAGTCTTATAGGAAATTGTGCTTACAGCTGCTAATGTTTCTGTTGCACAAGAGCTTTTGCTTGAAGTAAAAGAGCGTTCGCCATTGCCCAGGGTGGTTTCCATTGATCCTGTTGGGCACACATCAACAATAGCCGGCAACAATTGCGTATGGAAGTGTATATATTATATGACAAAGGAAACAGCTTATTCAGGCAACCATGCATGCAGGATTATTCGAAGACTAGCAACACCTCCCACGGATTCATGGATCGGAGAACGTTTATGCGTTTACTGAAAACCATCATCCTGACCTGTCTCATCGTCATCTCGGTCACATTCACGCTCACCGGCTGTGAAACCCCACAACCTTCTGAAATATCTCAGGCACCTCCGCTCTTGCCGACCCAACCCCCGACAAGGTTGGATGCGATCCCGGAGAATGCCATCAAGATGGCGCCATCGACCGACCACCACCCACCCATCCTACACTCCGATGGTTGGCACCCCCCCGTCCCCATGGAGGGTCCTATCAACACCTCCGGCGCCGAGGATTCCCCTTTCATCTCCGCGGATGGAAACGTCTTTACCTTCTTCTTCGTCCCCGATGTGCGCGTTCCGCCTGAAAAACAGCTCCTGGATGGCGTTTCAGGAATCTACATGACAAGTAAAGTTGATGGGTTTTGGACCGAACCCGAAAGAATTGTGCTCCAGGAGCCGGGAAAAGTTTCGTTGGATGGATGTCAATTCCTTCAGGACGATGAGATCTGGTTCTGCTCTGCGCGTGAGGGGAATTACCGGGGTATTGATATCTGGCACGCCGAATATCTTGACGGCCGCTGGGTGAACTGGGAGAACGCAGGAGAGCTATTGAACATCGAGTACGAGATTGGCGAATTCCACTTTACCAATGACTGGGAAACCCTGTATTTCCACTCTGACCGCGAGGGCGGAGCCGGCAATTATGATATTTGGGTCACGCATCTTGTGAATGGAGACTGGGCTCAACCCGAGAACGTGCGCGAGGTCAACGGTGACGAACACGACAGTCGACCCTTCGTCACCCAGGATGGCAGTGAGTTATGGATTACTCGGACCTACCTCGGCACCCCCGGCATTTTCCGCTCCTCTTGGACAGGGGATGGATGGTCCGAGCCCGAGCTCATCCTCTCACAATTCGCGGGCGAACCCACCCTAGATGCTAACGGCAACCTGTATTTCATCCACCACTACGTCATCGATGATGAGATCATCGAAGCGGATGTGTATGTGGCCTATCACAAATAATCAGACTGGATAACCTTTCAGGATCCATTGTCTGACGTGTCTAAGGTCTCGTCCTGATACTCGAATGATCCGCAACCGGTGAATTCGGGAACGCTGAGACTGGTGATCGTGAAGGTTGCATCCCAGGTTGTATTCCCAATCGTTCGCTGTTTGGTTACCTCCCCAACACCGAATGGGAACTTCATGGATTTGTATTCATACGTGTTTTCAGTAAATATAATGAACTCGGCCGTCTGCCCGGAAAGCACTACGCCCTCCACCTCCATGGTCACTTCTGCGCCCTCCGCCCACACTTCTTTAATATAGATTTCCACGCTGCAATCATTGGCGTTGAAAGCACCGCGCACCTCAAAGTCAATATCAAAAATAGCCGTTGTATGCGCTGTTATACCCGTCATTCCAACATCTACCCCCGTCATTACACCCGTGCCTTTTCCTGTAGAGAAAAAGATGGGCGAATCATGCCCCTCATCGAAGTAAACCGTAATCGGGAATTCTCCAGACACTTCCCAGTGTAAATCCTCACTGGGTATGCGCCCCGTTCGTTCGATCCGTATCGTCGCTGTACCCGCCTCCCCACTTGGCGCCGTCGGCTTTACCTCTGAGTCAGGTTCAGGTGCTAAACCCTCCGCTGAAGATCCGCCACACCCCGCAAGAAGCACCATGATGAGAATGGCGAAGAAGAGCGAGCGCGTAAGAGAAGACGAAATAACCATGGTTCACCTCTGGGGTTTTATTTTTAGAACCGGTCAATTGCGGCACTATAGGATGGAATGACTGGCTGGGCAAATAGATACACCTAGACTTTAAGGTCCGACGGCCCACAGGATAACATTTTCGTCGTTAGAACCAGTTGCCAGGAAACGACCGTCAGGAGAGAAGGCAATCGCCGTCACCCCCTCGCTGTGACCGATTAATGTGCGCAGAAGGGCTGCATCCCTGAGTCGCCATAGATAAACGGCGAAATCCCTGCTGCCACCGGCAACAAGCGCCGTCTCGGGTGAGAGCGCTACCGCCTCGACCCTATCAACCGGACCGCCTAGAGTCCTTATCAGACCCCAATCGGGAACATTCCAGAGCCATACTTCACCGCGTAGGCATTTCAAATTTGCATCGGAAAGCGCACA
>JAUWFP010000314.1 GCA_030606845.1 Anaerolineales bacterium
CTTGATATGCAGTCGATCGTAAAACGACATGCGTGAGCCGGATGGTTGGAAAATATTGATTTCGATTCCGGCCTTTTCTAATCTCTTAAGCATACGGAAATTGTAAAAGATGTTTGTGGGGTGGTCTGTAATGGTTCCAAGCAAATCCACCATGATGCGCACCCTTACACCAGCTTCTCTCTTGGCAATTAATATATCGTTTATTTTTTCGGTCCAACACCCGTAATCGTAGATCAGGTACATCATGCTGACCGTTTCTTCTGCCTGAGCGATTGCATCGAGCAAGTCCTGATAGAAAGGGGTAACTTCTGAGAATAGACGGTATCTATTTTTCATTTTTCACCCGTTTCGGAGATGCAGGGTGATAGACGAGTGGCTTGCCGGCGGTTCTGGCCAGATAGAGGGTGAACTTGCTGTCGATATTCGCTATCGAGTGGTAAAACATGGGGTGTTTCCTTTCTAGTAAATAAATAAATCCTCGTAAAAGTCTTTTATTTAGACCGATTGATAATTCCCCAGTTTAATTTCCAAAACGGGCGTTCGAATTTAATCCTCATCCTGCCCATCGCAAATCTCTTCGAGCAAGAAGGCCAACAACTCACCCAAATTGGCAAATCCTCTGCGCTCTCCTGTTACTGAATTCTCAAGCGAGAATCGCCAAGCGCGTTTCCCCTCTGTATCCACCCGCCACAGTCGCAGCAGGAAGGAACTATACTCATTCCCCTTGCTGGATTTTCCCTGGTCATCGATGCCCATTGGCGTATCTCGTTAAATCTAAATATAAGATCGTAAATGAAACGTAATCCAACCGTAAATCAACCATAGTGAAATGGGAAGAGAAGGCTCTGAACAAGTTCAAATAGGTGTGAGACAGCAGCGAAGAAGTGCAATTGGAGCCACCCAAACAGGAGGCTCCAGTGCGGAGTGCGACTAACTAGTTTATTCCTTGGATCGTCCCTTCAGGACAGGCGACAATGTTTTCCGAAGAAGCCCTCTTGAGATGAGCGAGGCGGCAAGCCAATGATCCAGGTGAATGAAGACTCGGGAGCGTTTGGGTGAGGAAGGCTATGTTCCACGCTCTAAGTTGTATCGATGGCAGAAGCTGATGGTTGTGATAAGGGACGGGTTGATATCAATCCGGACCTATTCGTCGGTCAGCACGTATTCGTCGAAAAAAGATACGATACGCCGTTCGCATTGCGTCTCCAACTCAGGCATATCGCAGATCGTGTGTTCTCCCTGTGGGACAGTCCAGAGTGATTTCGGCTCACACGCGGCGGCGTAGAGCCGGTCCCCGCTGTTGATGGGGATGGACTCATCTTTTCCCCCCTGGAAGAGCAAAACAGGTCTTCCACACAGGTCTACAATCCATTCTGTTGTATTGACCTCCGCTGCCTGGAAACCTGCAATCCGTTCACTCCAGAAGACGATAAAGGGGACCATGAAACGGAATTTCTCGCCGAGGATGGCGACGATCGCTTTATCTACGGTATCCTCCATCCGGGCAAAGGCGCTATCGGCAATGACGGCTTTAATCTGTGGGTTCAGCGAAGCATATTTGATTGAAAGGGCACCCCCCATGGATTTTCCAAAAATGCCGATTCGATTGGGATTGACATCCTCCCGAGCAAGCAGGAATTGATACCAGGCTTCGAAGTCGGCCATTTCGTCATGCCCGAACGTGATCAACTCTCCCGGGTTGACATCGTGCGTACGCAAGCTGCCGATGAGTATGCCGTACCCATTTCGATGGAGGTACGAAGCCTCACTGAGTGGATCCTCGCGATCATCCTGGTAGCCATGCATGGCGATAATCGCCGCGCCGTTCTCAGATGGGACATACCAGCCGGCCAATGTCAAACCGTCTTCGGTCGTAACGGTAACTTCCTCATAAGGCATTCCGAAATCAGCCGGAGTCTGCGTAAGGGGTTCACGCATCTCCATTGGGAATGTGACCATCTCTTTCCCCTTCTGGTAGCCAACGATGTTAAGGGCGATGAATACTAGAAGCAGGATTCCACTCACGATCCAGAGCGTAATCTTCAGCCAACGCTTCATCTCCCGCCTCCTTATGATTGGGTTCCTCTATGGATATAGCCTGGAGTGAATACCCCTTTATTTACCCCTTAGATGAGCCCCACTGCACTGAATTCGGGGAATCCGCCCCAATACAACCCCCAGCCGGTTAAGAATAGGAGCGCGACGAGTGAGGTGATGAAGAAGAAGGTCGTCACCGGTTGCTCTCCCAGTCTTGTCCTGCCCCAGATGAGAATGATCAGCATTAGGATGGTCAAGAAAGGGAGCCCCAACGGGAGCGTTACAGCCTCGATGAAGATGAGGAAGAGCGTGAATCCGTGGATGATACCCGCGGGGATTATATAACTCCATGCGAACGCACCACTCAACCGGGTTCGCCAATGACGGTAGAGGATCAGTGAGGCCAGACCAATCACGCCAAGATGCCAGAGGTAATGGCTCAGCACCTCATCGTAGAAATGTGTGAGTTGGCCAGCATCCCCACCCTGGACGAGATGTCCGATCGAGTTCGCGGCGAGGTGCATTCCTTGCCCCTCCACCCATAGTGCAGCCAGCAGAACAAATGCTACCATTTCTCTAGGGCTGGGTGGAGCCTCATTTGTTGATCGAAAGAGGCCCCAATACAG
>JAUWFP010000166.1 GCA_030606845.1 Anaerolineales bacterium
GGGCGGGTCTTTCAATAATCATATCTTATTGGATAAGATTTGTCAAGTATGCTCGAAGCACACAGGGTGGCCCCTGGTTTTATGTGTGTAGATTAGATTTGGGGGATAAGATCGAGCAGCGCGGAGAGCGGCAATGTGGAGGGTTTGACCGCTTTTAAGGGTGGCGCAAGATCACGGAGCCGTTCCGACCATCGCCACAGAGAGATTAGATCCTCGGGGTATCGTGAGGGGCGGGCGCCGATGCTAGTCCAGGAGAAATCATCTAAAGCCTGCGCCCACCCCTCCCACGGCACCATGTCCGGCGTGCGCGAGAGTGTGACCAGACCGCTGAAATAGACAGGCTTCCCACGAGGGAAGAATTGGCGCTGTGTCTCAAGAAATTCGCGGCTGTCTGTCGTATTGAAGATCAACCATAGAGGCAATAGACCCGAGGAGAGGACGAGTTGAGGGTCATACTGGGTGAAGGTCTCCACCACGACGCCCCCTGCCTCGCGGCCCTGCCGGCGGTAAAGCTCCTCATGGGCGAGGAATGCCAGGCGCGAAAACCCCTGCGGGTTGTCGAAAGTGATGCGCTCAAAACCGTATCCATGCTCACGGGCGAAGACTTCCAATGCCTGGTCGAGGCCCGGCTCGCTCCCCCACTCCGATTCAGGTCCCTCGACGGGCTCTTGACCCGGGATACTCCAACCCCCGCGGTGTTTTGAGCCAGACTCCACCAGAGCGCCATCAATACGTTCACTTCCTTCAATGAACTCCTCAGGTGAAATGCCTCCCCAGCCGCCGATTTGGTACACCTGTCGATCGCCTAGCTTGTAGTGCAGCCAGCGCGCTTCGCAATCGAGATAAACGATCGTGCCGCCTGGTTTGAGACTATTTTGAAGAAATTCCCGATAACCTCGTGGCAAATCGATCAGCTTTAACCGCAGATGACTGACGACGCGCGTGAGCCATCCATCATGGATCGGATCAAAGTGCCCGATCGCCATGACCTCTGGATTTCTTTCCAGAATCCGCTCTGCGACGCGCGAAGTGAGCGCAAGATGAGGTGGTACTTCGTCTTCGGGGCTTCCGCCTCGTAAGCCAAGAATAAAAGGCTGGGGAAGAAATGGGGCACCGAGTACCGCCGCGAGATGAGCCGTGGCGCCACCCATCGCGCTGCCTACGAGAATCGTATCGAATTTACCATCGATCCCATCATAGTCAGCGAGGCGCGCCGCTACGAGTTGTTCTACCTGAAGTTCCTCCGCTTCAAGGGGAGAGAGTGCTGTCCATCGAAACTGCTGGCGGACAACCGTGCGGGCGATCGAAACCGGCAATCGATTTAGCAGGGCAAGCCCGATCTTCTCAAGCTCGTTAAAGGTAAAGACGGTCTCAGGATAACCGGAAAGGACTCCGGCAATGAGCCGCGTTAGCACCGGGGAGGCGCTCTCTGCGCTCTCGAAGACTTTACGATTCATCGCCTTGTTTCGATCAACCATAAATCCAACTCAGACCATCACGCTTGAGCGGCGCACATGACCATCGCTCGAACGGATATCACACTTAAACCTTCCCGAGCGCTGGAGCTTCTTGCTCACTCAAGGCTCGCTCTCGCATTTCTTCGCGCAGGCTGGAGACATCCTCCGGCACCTTGTAAGCTGCAAAAGCCAGGATAATCGCTCCCAGCAACCAGGCTATGAGGCATATCCACAGAATTGCATCATGCAGAGAATAGCGCACCGCAATCAAACCGGCGATAAAGGGAGCTATCGCCGCGCCACCGTTCTCGATGAATAGCTGAACGGATAAAGCAGTGCTGCGGATTTCGGGCAACGTTATATCGTGCACTGTCGAGACGACATTCGCTGATGCAAAGGGAATGAACAACGCCGTCAAGACCATCATGCCCATAAATAGGGTGCGCTCTGCTAATGGGATATTCATCGTGATTGTAAGCAGCACCGCACCCAACAAGACGGCACACATCGAGACGAGCAATCTCCCTCTAGGCGTTCTTTTGAAGGCGAAATCGCCTATCGCCCCACCGAGGAAGTAACCGATTGCGAGCATAAGAATAGCCGGACCGAGCGTAAGCAGAATCGCACTCTCATCGAATCCTCGCTCGACTTCTAAATACCGGAAAAACCAGAAAGTGATTACATTCCAGGGAAAGACACCGACGAACCCCTGAGCATACAGCAGCAGGAGTGTACGTTTTCGGAACAACCCCAGGGCATGCTTTCGTTCGAATTTATGAACACCAATATCCTCAACCCCCTCGAGCTCAGGCTCGCTGCTGCCACGCGGCGCTTCACGCACCGTGAAGAAAATAATCAGCGCCATAACGAGACCAAGAGAACCCGTCACATAGAAGATATTTCTCCAACCCACACTCGAAACCAAAAAAGTCGCTACGACGAGACCGAGCATGTAACCTAAGGGTTGGGATAATTGCACAAACCCATAGACTTTGCCGCGCATGCTTGGTTTGAAGTAATCCGACAGTAAACTGTATAAACCCGGGTAGCTCGAGTCATCAACACCCGTGGACGCACGTGTTGCCAAGAAGGTTTTATACGTCGGCGCAATGGCGCTCAACCACGTCGTCGACCCCCATATCGCTGAGGCGAGCGCCAGCAATTTAGGCCTCGAAAAACGGTCATAAAGGTAACCCCATAGTGGATAAAGAAATGCACCGACCAATAAGGCGCCAGTCACAACTGCGCCCATCTGCGCTTCGTTTATCCCGAATGTTTCCATGATGGGTGTTGTGAGCGGCGCGATGAGGAGACGGTCCGACTGATGCAAGAGCATGAAGGCAAAAAACACTGCCATAACGTACCAGCGGTACTTCTTGTTGGATGACATTCTCTCCTCCATAGGGTCAGGCTGTTCGATGTGGAGGGGGCAGATGATGGCCTTGCTCCGCATCCGGATCTTCTCGCAGAAGTTGAATTGCATGGGGCAGCGCGGGGATGATCACTGCCAAATTCTCCTCGACGGCCTTCGGTGAGCCGGGCAAGTTCACAATTAATGTGCTCTTTCGGATTCCGGCAACCGCTCGTGAGAGCATTGCGTGGGGAGTCTTGCTCATACTTCGCGCCCGCATCGCCTCCGCCAGCCCTGGCGCCAGCCGCTCCACAACTTTGCGAGTCGCCTCAGGGGTTCGATCACGCGGGGAGAAACCCGTGCCGCCTGTGGTCAGAATGAGGTCGATCTCACCGCTATCGCACCACGACACAAGCCGCTCCTCGATTTCAACCTGCTCATCAGCGACAATATCGGCTGCGATGACTTCCCACCCTCGCTTGAGGGCAATCTCTTGGATGAGTGGGCCAGATCGATCTTCGCGCTCTCCCTGTGCAGACCGATCCGAGATCGTGAGAACAGCGATTCTCACTGGATCACCTTCCCCAGAACATATAGATCCATCACTTCAGCTCCAAACGAATCATAGAACTCCAACGCAGCCTCATTGTTTTTCGTAACCAGTAGATAATACTTCCGGCAGCCTTTAGACCGCAAGCGATTCTCAATCTCAACCATCAGCGAGCGGCCAATTCCACTGCGTCGCTCAGATTGCAGCACAGCCAGGTGATAAACGATCCCACGGCGACCGTCGAAACCGCCAAAAACCGTGCCGATAATCCGTCCATCACACTCGGCGACAAGAAAAAGATCGGGGTCGCGTTGGAGCTTCTTCTGGATTTCTTGCGGTGTATCCGATGGCGATAACTGAATGCCAGGGCCCGATGATTCCCACAGCATACGTACTTCTTCGTAATCTTGTTCAAAGAGAAACTCGCGGATTTTCATCGATCCAACCCCAAACATTAAGACTTGTGCGAACCAGAGACGACTGGCTCGCACATAAAGTTAACCGAGTTCTTCAAAGCTGCAGTAGGAGATGCCTGTGGATAAAGCCAGTTTTACCCCCCCTCAGGTTCGACCAGCGCTTTCCAATCACCATGAATACCGTCTTCGGTCACCCCAAAGTAAACACGGTGTCCCTGGGCTATCTTTTGGATCAAGTCATAACGCCTTCGGGTACCGCGCTTCTGCTCCTTCAACACTCCCAGATCGCCTCGCCATGAAACTTTAACACCCTTCAGATCCTCTGGTAACTTTCGAAATTCCGAAATAGCGTAATGCCATAGCCTCCGTGCAGAACTCTGGGTGACATTCTTAACCACATTTCCATTACGCAAATCACGCATCGTGTAGTACTGGATCCCATTGCGTTCTTCCGATCCCACGATTTCTACTCCGGTTCGTGGGTGTTGAACACCAGCAAGAGGTTCCTCTGTGACTTCCAGCTTCTCAGGAACATCCGCTTCTACCCGCTGTTCTCGCTGTCCTCGATGCACCAGGTTCACGATTTCATCGCGGACTGCTAGCCCTGTTTCCGCTTCATCACGGACGTAGACTTTGTTATCATCGACTGCATAGGGCGGGTCATCACCCGGGGGGATGATCACCCGAATAACCGTTTTTCCACGTGTTTCCATCGTATCCACTTGAACATCGAGGGCGGGGCTGATGCGTTTACTTAACTCCCGCTGGAGTTGAGTAACACTGGCCTTAGCCTTTGTCACCCCCACCGGCTCTTTCTTCGCCTCAGCCGGCAAACCGATATAAAGCGTTCCACCGTTTGAATTTGCGAAGGCACAGACATCAGCGATGACTTTATAAAGTCGACCCCCGCGCACAGTCATACTTTCATGAAAATCTTGGTTTATGCTCGGCCCGTCTTCACGTGCAC
The DNA here is from genome assembly GCA_030606845.1 of Anaerolineales bacterium. Taxonomy (GTDB): domain Bacteria; phylum Chloroflexota; class Anaerolineae; order Anaerolineales; family E44-bin32; genus E44-bin32. The sequence continues at coordinate 4,742 of JAUWFP010000166.1, forward strand.
GTTGAATAAAATCATAATCTTCTTCAGCTGCGGGCCAATGTGGGCGCGTGAGCGCGAAGTCATTGCTGATAAACAGTTCTTTCAACGCCTGGAAAGAAACATCAGGCAGCATTGCTTGGGTCGCTCGATCCCCAATGCCGAGGTTCTTCTTATTCTTCGGATCTGTGCGAATTCTGTGGGCATCCGAACCTTGAATACAGTGCATTCGACGTGGATATTCTGGCTTTGTTCCGTTAAAAAACGCAGCCGTGGTTCTCCGACCCTTCAGTCCTAAATCGGTAACCTCCAACGCATGAAGGTGAGAGTCCTGGGTATAGGCAATCTTAGTCTGACCGCCGAATCCATAGCCACGCATCGCAACCCCATGGGTTGAGTTCGCATGCGCGGCGATCGCCAACCCTCCCGCTTCATCGATCAGCCGGTAAGCTGTCAGAACGTCCGCAGTTGCTCCCACCGTCACTGAGCCGTCGTCAAGCTGCTCAGATGGGATGTTCAGACTGAGCAAAAGATGCTCAATTTCTCTCACGGATTTCTCGGGGGAAAAAATCCCTAGAATATGAAAACCCAGCGTAGCCGTGAATTCAAACCCGGGAAAAACCGTAACCTTTTGTAATAGCCGGCGAT
>JAUWFP010000048.1 GCA_030606845.1 Anaerolineales bacterium
GGGGCCGACCCGAGTGTCAGCCCACAGCCATCACGCACCTGCACGCCTAACCTCCCGCAGGTTTTTCTATCCTGCGGGAGGTTTAACGCGCGTACCTCAGAGCGCAGGCTGCGCCTGCGCCCGGAAGCAGAGCTTCCGCACTCCACATACAACCAACAACCCTCACCAGCGTGGGAAGAACCACGATGTACATCCCATGAGCGCTGCTAAGCGTTCCTTAGAGACGTCCCTTTGAAACGTAAAGCCGAATCGATCGTTGTCGTGGGGTGTGGGCAGACTGCTGCACCCGCACCCCCTTCCGAATGGCTAGTGATGTAATCCGTATACGCCCGAGTTCCAAAGCCGGGCTATGCCCAATCCGTTCTGGCTTGCGTTTCAATGGGAAGAAGATCATCGAGATAAAGGTATCTCATCTTTCTTTCTCATATTTGCATGGTTGGTTCGAGCTGAGAGCTTGATGTTTGATCCAGGGGGCGTGGGGGAGTGGAGTCCCCCACAGTCCCCCTTTGGGGGATTTAGGGGGAAGAAAAGAAAAGGCAACTCATCACATCTGCGGATTCCGGCATATAAAAGGTCCATCAACTGAGGTATCCGCGTTTATGTCACCTTTACACACACCTAATCTACGTCAGCACATCCACCTTCACTGTCACCCGCTCCAGCTCCTCAGGCAGAACATCCACACCCAACCCTGGCCTATCGGGCACATCAATCGTACTGTCCGAATTGAGCATGAAGCGCGGTTCAGCGATATCAGGGTCATAGTAGCGGTCACTTGCGGAGATGTCGCCTGGAAGCGTGAATCCGGGAAGCGAGGCGAGCGCAAGATTCGCGGCGCGGCCAATTCCCGTCTCCAACATGCCGCCACACCAAACAGGAACCCCTTCCCTGAGGCAACAATCATGAATAGCGATCGCCTCTGTTAACCCACCAACACGACCGGATTTGATGTTGATCACCCGGCATGCTTCGATGGCGATTGCCTGACCTGCATGGCGCTGATTGCGGATTGACTCGTCCAAGCATAAGGGGGTTTTAATTTGCGCCTGCAGCGCAGCATGATCAATCAAATCGTCCTCTGCCAAAGGTTGCTCGATCATGGACAGATCCAATGAGTCGAGATCCTTGAATAGCGGCGCATCACTCAACGCATACGCCGAGTTCGCGTCGACCTGGAGATTGATATCGGGGTAACGATCACGGACTGCACTTGCAACCTCCATGTCGGCACTGGGTTTAATCTTAATCTTGATCCTGCCATAACCAAGTTGCAGATACTCTCCCACCTTCGCGATCATCGCCTCCGGGTTCTCCTGGATCCCAACCGATACGCCTACGGGTACGCTATGCTTCTCTCCTCCAAAAAGCTCCCTAAGGCATTTCCCATCAAGCTTGCCTCCTATGTCCCACAATGCCATTTCAAGCCCAGCACGAGCGAGTGGATGCCCTTTATAAGCTTGTAAATGCTGCTTCAGCTCACGTGGGTGTGAAATCGGCCTATTGAGGATGGCCGGGATGAAGAAATCTCGCAGGACGTGCCAGGCGGTTTCCACAGTCTCATAAGAAAATCCGGGCACACGGGTTGCGACACACTCACCCCACCCGTCTAACCCTTCTGAGTAAACTCTCACGAGCAAACATTCTCTATCGAGCTCTTCCCCAAAGGAGGTGATGAAGGTGTTCTTTAATCTCATTTTGATGTGATGTAACTCGATGCGTTCGATTCGCATTAACCTAGCTTCCCTTCTCCATGCGTGAGCACATAGTAGGATCGAGGCGGCTCCTCACCCTTGAGGAACAGGAAATCAGTAACAAGATAACCTGCGGCAAACAAGGATGTGAAGACCTCCCGTGAGTGCTCCCGCCAACGCTTGGCGACACCAAGATCGAGTTCCTTCAGTGCGTGAAAATCAGGCGGAATCTCAACCAATGCGATCACACCTTCGGGAGTATCGATTGCCTCGCCCGGGACCAGGCGACCTGCATCATCCAGAATCGAAGGGTTCACTGTCTCCGCGCCAGCATCGAGATAGTGTGCCATGTTGAGCGGCTTCCGCGCCCCTTCAAAACGAGAGGAAACACGGGGGGATGTTACCCACCAATCCACTTGAAATCGGTCGGACTCTACGCCTGTGTTCAAGGCATCGCGCATCTCTCCGTAGGCGCGCTGGAGGTATGTATCACATACGGCACCAAGCCGTCGAATATTCAAATGCGCGTTTCGAGAGAGCAGCGGGTCGTACGTCCATGTAACCAGGCGAATTCCCTGTTTGAGAACCTCTTCCCGTTGAGCCCGCTTCAACGCAAAGCCGATGCCGCGATCTCGGTACGCAGGATGCACGCCTACCTGGTGCGAACAATGCTTCAAACACGTCATCGCCATGCGATCCGGGCTCTCCGCATCGGTGCCCAGAAATCCCAACAAGTAGCCGACTAATTTACCTTGATCAAAAGCCCCCAGAACGGCACCACCGTTGTGACTGATGGCCATTGAAAGATGGGCAGGTACTATGTCAGTCTCACTCCCCGACCATACGATTCGCTGTAAATCTTCCGCTTGCACCATTTCTTCATATAAGAATATCGACCGTATCTCAATCCCGTCTATCATCTCTTCACCTCTCAGAAAACTGCCGTCTCAGCAGTTCCCAACCCCAATTCTTCTCACGGAGGTGATCTAGCCGATCCTCCATACGTGTCGGTGCAAGCCCGAATAATCTCGGTAAGGTGTCCAAATCGGTCGTCCGGTTTACCGCAAGGTAATCCAGCAAATTTGTTGAGGCCGGAGAATATCGCAGAGTTCTCTCCATCAACCAGGAAACCCCTCGTAAATACGGCGGGCGTGTTGGAATTATGATGCGGGTAATACTTGCTGCACGCATCACCATTGTAACGATCTGTCGAAGCGTAAAGTATTCAGGACCGCCGAGTTCAAACGTACCACCCTTTGTCTCCTCCTCATCTAAACTCCAGCCAATGCAAGTGGCGAGGTCTTCAACCCATAAAGGCTGCAGAACAGTCGAGCAATCGCCTGGAATGGGGAAGAACAATACCGACCCAGCCATGAGCATTGCCAATGAGGTTGTTAGGCTGTCATCGGGGCCAAAGAGGACCGCCGAACGCAAGATCGTGTAAGGCAAACTCGAAGTACGGATGTGGTTTTCTGCAATTGCCTTTGCCCGAATTTGAGGATATGCCGAGGCGGGATCTGCTCCTAACGTACTCAGATAGATGAAGCGTTCAACACCGGCCTCTTCTGCAGCTTTAACAAGCACCCTCGTCCCTTCGGCGTCAACAATCTCAGGGTCATCAAAGGTGTGACCTAATCCTGTCCCGGCGAGGTGGATCACAGCGGAGACATCCACCATCGCTGCTCGGATTCCCCGCTCATCGTCAAATGATGAAAGCGCAACGTCCACGCTTACACCCGGAGGTAGCAAAGGAGATTCTACGGCAGGCTCAAGGAGCGTACGGATCGAATAACCATAGGTCGACAGGTTTCTCAGGACCGCCCTGCCGATAAAAGTTGTTCCTCCAGTCACTAAGAGCATGGGATTCCTCGAACCTCACTTCTTGTGAGGTCTCTAGTAAAGAAAAAAACGTTATCTGGTCAATCTTCGAATTGATGTGCAACCGTAGCAGATTTTAGCATAGGGTCATTTATTCTGAGCGCACCTAAACTCTGCGAATCGTGTTATGTAGACATAGGGGAATTAAATCAACCATCGATTAGGAGGGTGACGTGTCTCGCAGACGTGTGGTTATCACGGGATTGGGATGTATCAGTCCGCTCGGTAATGACATCCAGAGTACATGGAAAGCAGCGCTCGCTGGCGAATCGGGTGTTGGGTTAATAACCCTCTTCGAGACTACAGATTTCCAAACCCGTATCGCCGCTGAGGTCAAGGGGTTTGACCCGACTCAATTAATCGGCAAGCGCCTGGCGCGGCGGACGGACCGCTTCACGCAATTCGCATTAGAGGCAGCCGCGCAAGCGATACAGGATTCTGGATTATCCATTGATGATGGAAACCGAGACCGGATCGGCGTGATCATAGGAAGCGGCATTGGCGGGGTTAGCACACTTGTCAATGCAAGTTGGAAGTACCTCGATCGTGGACCCAAGAATGTGAGCCCTCACATGATCCCCATGATGCTCCCTGACTCAGCACCTGGGCACATCGCCATCGCCCACGGCTTGCGAGGCCCGAACATGACCGTCGTGACAGCATGCGCTTCCAGCGCGAATGCAATTGGAGAAGCGACAGAGATGATCCGCAGAGGCGCGGCTGATGCCATCCTCGCCGGTGGAGCGGAGGCGGCGATCGTCCCCGTCGCGCTTGCCGGGTTCAACACGATGAAAGCGATCTCCACCCGCAATGATGCCCCAAAGAAAGCATGTCGACCCTTCGATCTTGAACGGGATGGATTCATCATGGGCGAGGGCGCCGCCTGCCTGGTCCTAGAGTCTTATGAAACAGCCCATGCGCGTGGTGCGGAAATCCTGGCAGAGGTACTCGGCTACAGTGCCACGAGCGACGCGTTCCATATTACTGCCCCAGCTGAGAACGGTGCAGGCGCAGAGACCTGTATGCGTAACGCGCTCGCAAATGCAGGCTTAGCGCCTGAAAATATCGACTACATCAACGCCCACGGGACTAGCACCAAACTCAACGACGTCAGCGAGACTCAGGCGATAAAAGCTGCGTTTGGTGAACACGCGTATCATCTTGCGATCTCATCGACGAAGTCAATGACAGGCCATTTACTCGGCGCGGCCGGGGCGATGGAATCCATTTTCTGTGTACTGGCTTTGCAGAATAATGTAATCCCACCCACCATCAATTACCAAATTCCCGACCCAGAATGCGATCTGGACTACGTGCCCAATGAGGCGCGCCAGCAGGAATTAACATATGTGATGACAAACTCTTTCGGGTTTGCTGGGCATAACGCTTGTTTAATATTCGGGAAGGTATAGAAAGGTTTTGATGCCTTATGAATAGGTTTGCACACGTCACCGGCTGGGGAATGGCGGCGCCAGACCGAGTTCTAACCAACGACGATCTTGCCAAGATGGTCGATACAAATGATGAATGGATACTCTCCCGTACAGGAATCAGCGAACGTCGCATCGCTGAGCCAGGAGAGTCCACAGCAACGCTTGCAGTAGATGCGGCACTCCGAGCGCTAGAGTCAACGGACATCAACGCTAAAGACATCGATCTCATCATTGTCGCCACGTCTACTCCTGAGTACATCTTCCCTTCGACTGCGTGTATTGTTCAAGATAAAATTGGAGCGTCTCGCGCCGGCGCGTTCGACATCTCCGCGGCGTGCACGGGATTCATTTATGCCGTAAATATGGCTGCGCAGGCAATTCGAACCGGTTCGATTGAGAATGCTCTTGTCATAGGAGCCGAAACGCTCTCCCGTTTCACGAATTGGGAGGATAGGGATACTTGCGTCCTTTTTGGGGATGGCGCGGGCGCCTTCGTCCTGCAGTCTAGCGATCAACCCGGGGGTGTTCTCACCTGCGTTATGCGTTCTGATGGGTCCGGTGAAAGCCTGCTCTCACTGCCCGCCGGGGGAAGCAAACTTCCCGCCTCTCATGAAACCGTCGACAAGAAACAGCATACAATCCAAATGAATGGCCGCGAGGTTTTTCGCTTCGCGACGCGCGTGATGGCTTCAGCCACACGCGAAGCGGTATCACTCGCCAGTTGGGAACTGGATGATGTTACATGGGTAATCCCTCATCAAGCGAATATGCGCATCATTGAAGCCGCAGCTCGCGGATTGAGAATGCCTATAGAGAAGTTCGTTATCAACCTGAGCCGTTATGGTAATACTTCAACAGCATCCATCCCCATTGCCACTTGCGAAGCCCTGGAAAGTGGGAGGATTCAAGACGGCGATCACCTGGTTCTGGTTGGATTCGGTGCTGGTCTCACTTGGGGCGCTTTAACGCTCGAATGGGTCCTCCCTGAACGCAAGATCTCGCGCGCCGCGCGCCGACGTCGTGCCATCCTCGTGTTCCTGGCACGTGTCAGGTCATTCGTACGACGCCTTAGACGCAAGATTGAGGGGTTGATATGGGGAACGTCTTCTAACGATCCCATCTAGACGCTGCGTGTAACACGAAAAAAAGGCGACCTGAAGAAGCTGTGTCAATCTTCAGGTCGTTTCTAGTTTTACAGGATGCTGTGATGCATTGCGATAACGGTGGTTAGTCGCTTATATCAATCAGATCCAGTCGTCTCCAAGAAAGTGTCAACCATTTCCTTCAGGAAGGGCTCGGGGACTGCGCCCACTTGCTGGTGCACAACGTTCCCGTTTGCGATCAGAAGCATAGTGGGAATCCCCTGCACGCCATATTCCATCGCCCACTTCGGGTTTTCATCGGTGTTTACTTTTGCTACGATGAGCTTGCCAGCATAGTCCTTCGCAATCGTCTCCAGGATTGGTCCTACCATCTTGCACGGACCACACCACGGCGCCCAGAAATCTACGATTACAGGGAGCTCGGACTGCAGAACAGCCTTCTCAAAAATATCATCGGCAACATTTATCGGTTCTTCAATCATTTTGTTTTTTACTCCTCATGAATATTCTCAAAGGGAATTATAACCATCAATTCCCCAATATAGGTTAGATTCAAAAACACAAAAAAAGTTACATTCTGACGAAAGAAATGCAGAACCCTCGATTCGATGGGTGATATAATCCAGATAACCATCCATCGAAAGCTCAAGAGCATATGCAAACCTACGAATGCCCCATTTGTTCAGAAGAAAAGCTGGTTGAAAGCGGACCCTCCGCCTACAAATGCCAGCATTGCCGCGCCAGTATTATTGAAGGCAAACTTGTGTGCTCTGCTTGCGGAAACCATAATCCGCTCGATGCTGTTAAATGTGAAACCTGCCAGGAACCACTCACCATCTTCAGCAGAGTCGTATCCCGACACAGCCAATCAACCCGCTCATGGCGCTTGGACCAAGCTCGTGACCAGGCCAATACGTTGAAAGCTACCGAGGCGCACGCGTCGGAAGCTCGCATGGAGAATTTCCTCGAAATCGATCGAAAGCGCAAGGCAGCTGAGCGCGAAGCCGCGCTGCTACAGGAAGAAACCGACCGTCAACTTTTCCGCTACGTCAGAATCGGTTTAGGGATTTTCTTAGCCATCGTCGCCATTGCAAGCTTAATCATCGCCCTGGTCTGATCGATGCTCTCACCTCCCATCTACACAATCCAACTCCCCGTTTACGAAGGCCCGCTTGACCTGCTCCTCAACCTGATCGAGCACGCAGAGTTAGATATCACCAAAGTCTCACTCGCGGAAGTCACCGACCAATATCTGGTTTACATCCGGCAGATTCAGGATCGTCAATTAGAAGACCTTGCCTCTTTCTTGGTCATGGCCGCGCGCTTGATCCAAATCAAATCTGAGGTATTGCTTCCGAGACCGCCTTTACGTGAACCTGGTGAGGAGGACCCCGGGGATGCGCTGGCGCGTTTACTGGTGGCATACAAGAAATACAAGCAGGTTGCGATCCTTCTCTCCGAACGTGAAGGTGCAGGGCTGCGCTCATACATCCGGCTCGCCCCTCCGCCCGTCATCGATCCGAAGATCGACATGCAGGAATTCCAACTTGATGATCTACATCAGGCGATGCTCGAAGTGCTGAAGAACGTCCACAAGATGCCAACGCTTGAAGAAAATGTCTCAACGCCGCGTGTGCGCGTGAGAGATAAGATTATGAGCATCATCCATTCTCTCAAAGATGTAAGCCAGCTTTCTTTCCGTAAATTGATAAAAACCGCGCGCTCGCGTTTAGAGATTGTGGTGTCTTTCCTTGCGGTCCTGGAATTAATCAAGCAGGATCAAATCGAAGTACGCCAAGAGGAAATGTTTGGCGATATCGAGCTAGTCCGAGGTAACGGTTGGCAGGTGGATCAAATCGAGGAACTCGAGTTCGAGTTTGATGAATAGAAGGCAGCAATCGTGAGGGCAATCGCAGCGCCAATGGTGTCGATACCCACGTCAATGATGCTCGAATTTCGATCCTGGACAAAGGATTGGTGGAACTCATCGCTTAATGCGAATAAGATCGCCATAAACAGCGCCAGTATCCAACGGAACCCCTTCGAAAGGCGCGGTGGGAGTGCAAAGTAGTAGGCCAATCCGAGCAGTGCGTAACCACTTGCATGTCCGGCTTTTTTGATCAATAAATCCCATTCGCCAAAAGATGGAACCCGACCAGCCGGGAGCGAGGAGAAGAAAAAGATCGCTCCCATCATCAGGATAGCTGGTAACCAGCGCACAATAAGCGGCAGTTCTCGGTTTCTCATGCGCGCCATTCTACCACTTCATCAGTAGCCAGCGCAGATGTGGTTTAAACCTAAAGACTGCCGTGAAATAAGTAAGCCAGGAAACTCCGATAATCGCTCCCGTCGAGAATACACCTCAAAACCCGAGCAGCAATATTCTCCCTCAAGTACTTTATAATTCAGCTGTCTTGCATAAAATAACGATAGTGGTTCGCTTGATGAGCAATAATCCCACGGTTGGGACCACAAGAGAAAGGCCATACGATGCCCAATCGACTCGCAGATGAGACTTCCCCCTATCTCCTACAACACGCAGAAAATCCAGTGGATTGGTACCCCTGGGGATCTGAAGCATTTCAGGAGTCTCAGAAACAAGATAAGCCAATCTTCCTCAGCATAGGATATGCGGCTTGTCACTGGTGCCATGTCATGGCACATGAATCCTTCGAGGACGATAATACTGCCGCGTTAATGAACGAATACTTCATCAATGTTAAAGTCGACCGGGAAGAACGCCCCGACGTGGACACAATTTATATGGACGCAGTTGTAGCCATGACCGGTCAGGGCGGATGGCCCATGTCTGTATTCCTTACTCCCGAGGGCAAGCCTTTCTATGGAGGCACTTACTTCCCACCGCAACGCCGTTTTAACCTCCCCTCCTTCGGTGAGGTACTGGAACACATTCATACGGAGTGGCAAAGCAACCGCGAGAAGCTCGTCTCACTTGGCGAGAACCTTACGGACCGCATCTCAATCAAGCCAGACCTCCCGGAAAGCGCCGACGAATTGAAACTTGAGATTCTTGATCGCGCCGCAGAGAACTTATTCCGCTCGTTCGATTGGGAGCACGGTGGCTGGGGCGGAGCTCCCAAATTCCCGCAGTCAAGCGCAATTGAACATCTTCTGAGACGGCATAACCGCTACCAGGATAAACTGGCCCTGGAGATGGCAACACTCACCCTGGAACGTATGGCCCGTGGTGGAATCTACGATCAAGTAGGAGGGGGCTTCCATCGCTATTCTGTAGATGCGGTCTGGCTCACCCCCCACTTCGAAAAAATGCTCTATGATAATGCGCTGCTTGCCCGGGTATATTTGCACGCCTGGCAGGAGACAAGCAATCCGTTTTTCTGGCATGTCGTTGAGGGGATACTCGATTTCCTGATGCGTGAAATGCGTCACTCCAGCGGGGGTTTTTATGCCTCTCTCGACGCGGACTCGGAAGGTGAGGAAGGCAAGTTCTATGTCTGGACGCCCACAGAAATCCGGAACGCTATTCAAGATCCCGCATTGGCAGAGATGGCATTGGATATCTTCGGCGTGACAGAAAAAGGGAATTTCGAGGGCGTGAATATCCTCAATCTTCCCGAAAAGCTGGAAACCCTCGTCGAGCGTACCGGTCTACTCGAGCAGCTCTCGAAGATCAACCAGGAACTACTGGAGGCGCGAAGCGACCGGGTGCGACCGGCGACGGATGATAAGGTCCTGACCTCCTGGAATGGTCTAACCCTGGTCGCGCTTGCTGAAGCGGCACGCGTTTCAGGCCGTGCTGAGATTCTCTCCGCCGCTCAACAACTTGCCGATTTCCTCCTGACGAGACTTTATGTGGACGGGAAACTCATGCGCAGCTGGCGGGAGGGAAAGGCGCAGCATTCTGCATATTTAGAGGACCATGCCGCACTTGGAGAGGGGATGCTCGCACTCTACCAGGTAGATTTCAACAATCGCTGGTTCAGAGCTTCGGTTGAGTGCGCGGAAGAAATATTGGCTCACTTCAGCGATCCATTAGGCGGTTTTTTCGATACGCGTGACGACCATGAGCAGTTGATCTCCAGACCGAAATCTATCCAGGACACACCAATACCGAGTGGAAATAGCCTGGCTGTTTCACTACTCTTGAAGCTTGCCGCGTTGAATGGCGACGAACATTACGCCGAGGCAGCCAACATCGCGCTTCGAAATGTGGTGACCACTGCGGAGCGTATTCCCTCCTCCTTCGCAGCCTGGCTGAACGCGCTAGATTTTGCCCTCGGTCCACAGCTTCAACTGGCCCTGGTGGGAGACCCCGCCGACGATAAGTTCCAGATGCTCATGAAGGTGAGTGACCATCTGTTCTTGCCCGGCATGGTGCGTGCAGGAGGACAGGAACGCTATGAGGGTGGCCCTACTCTACTTTCCAACCGTGAACCTCTCGATGGGAACCCGACTGCCTTTCTCTGCCAGGGCTTCACGTGCAAACTCCCAACCACCGACCCGGAACAACTGAAGCAACTCATTTCCGAGTCCGGCACACCCAGAGGTTAACGCTTTCAATCCCGCTTAGGAACCGGTGCATATGCAGGCGCGCTCATCCATATAAAAATTGTAGGGGCCGACCCGTGTGTCGGCCCGTTCTTTTTCCATTTTCAAGATCTGTACAGGCACGGTGATACCGTGCCCTGTCCGTTTAATCATACTAATGACAAGTAGAGGCAACCACTCACCTTTACCGGCAAGCCGGCAACATACTATCTGCATAAGCTAGTTCAACGTGAATTGTAATTCGGGCGCACACGTGGGTGCGCCCCTGATATGGAATGACCTGTCAAGTTCCCACAAGTATTTAATAGGTTCTTGTTTGCTTCTCGTCGTTCAAAACCTACGGCGGCCGAGCAGGAAAGATGGCGAAAGTGATGGGCGGACAGGGCATTATCGACGGTTGATCAACCTGATATTCGCGGGTCTTGTTCCGGGAAACCCGGAACACCGC
>JAUWFP010000228.1 GCA_030606845.1 Anaerolineales bacterium
ATGTAATAGCCGAGTAAAAAGCCCGAGAGGAAGACGAATATACCTATTAGCGCTAAGCCAATTTGAGTTCTGAGTAAAACCTTCAGGGTAACGCCATATACCTCAAATTGATAAATTCCCGCATGGTGCAGCAGCAGTAAAACTGTTGCGAATGCCCGAAGGATGTCAATTTCAACGATTCGTTTCATGTGGATAAATGATGCTCACCCTAGATGTTGAATTTTCACAATTTGTTCAATAGTCCTTATTGGATGGATTCGAAACTAAAAAAAACACGCTCTTAATAATACATCACTCCAATATATACCAACGTCCATCTCTAAATAAAGCCTTCCTTTCGTTACACGGTAGGTCTCATTCTGAAAGATTGTCTTGACAGGAAAGGATCAACTCTACGTGGTTTTTCAATGGATTTTCGTCAACATTATGGGTTGCAACGCATCGTTCAAATCGCAGCGGGGGCATCAGAGCATTGTTGTACTTTTCAAGTGAGGTTTGGATTGTGTGGACCGGCAACCTTAAGTGGATAAGAGTCTTTAGACACGAAAACACCTCAAAATAAGGTGGACTCCTCCTTTCTGCTGATAACGGTAGACGGTAGTGGACAATCCTGGTAGTACAAGTCTGCAGGCGTATGGTAATCCAATGCCTGGTGCGGTCGTTCGAAGTTGTAGAAGTTGAAGTAGCGTCCCAGGTTTTGCCGAGCTTCGCGAGGGCTGCCATAATCGTGCAGATAGACCTCCTCGTATTTGACGCTGCGCCAGAGTCGTTCCGTGAAGATATTGTCCACCACACGGCCGCGGCCATCCATACTGACCCGACCTCTAGCCGTCAGGATCCTTTCGGTAAAACGCGGGCTGGTAAATTGACTGCCCTGATCGGTATTACAGATTTCCGGGGCAGCCTGCAGCAGGGCGCGGTCGATCGCCGACAGGACGAAATCAATCTCCAGGCTCTGGCTAAGTTCCCAGCTGACCACAAACCGCGAGAACCAATCCAGGACGGCCACCAGATAGAGCCAACCACCTTGCAGGCGGATGAAGGTAACACCTGCACTTGCAGCGCAGGTGCAAGTGTATCCAGGCCCCAAACCTGGTTGGGGCGTTCGATCACCAGGTTCCGCAGCAGATAGGGATATATCTTATGCTCCGGATGAGGCTGGCTGAGCCTGGGAGCCGGATAAATAGCTGCAATCCCCATCTCACGCATGTATCGCTGCACCGTCGGCCGCGAAATACGCATCTCCTTGCGCAGCAGGACCGTGATCTTGCGCGAGCCCAGGAAAGGATGTGCTGTGTAGATCTCGTCGATGCGCCGCTTGGCCTGCACTTCTTTAACCGAGGGAGCTTTTGGCTGGTAATACAAACTTGAGCGGCTCACGCTCAAGAGCTCAGCCTGGGTTTTCAGGGGCAACCGGTTGTTTGTGCGTTCGATCATCGCCATGCGCTCATTTCTCGAGAATGTCGAGGCCAGATTTTTTTTTGAGCCAGTTTACCTGGGTGGTCAACCGGCCGATCTCTGCGTAGAGTTCCTCGAGCTGGCGCTCGTGGGCAGCCTCTTTGGCACGCTCCCGTTTATTATCCTTCTGGAACAGCTCGGCAAATTGATCTGTGGCCTGCTTTTTCCAGCGATGCAGCTGGTTGGGATGCACACTGTACTCGGAAGCGATTTGAGCAATCGTTCTTTCTTCCTTGAGAATTTCGAGCACGATTTGGGCTTTCTGTTTGGCGGAAAAGCGTCTTCTCATGGCTCTCAGTCTAACTTATTTTGGTCGCTTTTCGTGTCCAAATTTCCTTTACCACTTAAGACCAGCGTGAAACGCTCCTGGATTTCGTTGAGCTCATTGACGAGCGTAGTTAGAACAGTTTCAATCGGCGGTGGGTGGGGTGATTGCTGCAGCTCGAGTGAGGCATCGCCGATGTTTGGTTTAATCGTCCGCAGCGCTGCGATACAGTATCCCAAGAATCGGGTTAGATCGTTGTCGCCACCATCTAATGAAACCCAGGCGATAGGCATTCTTGTTTCATTGCCCCAATCGCTTATGAGGGTGGTTTTACCGAACCCAGCTGGAGCGGAGACGAGTGTGAGTTTATTGTTTGAGGTAATTCCCGTTTCTATTTGCTGCACCAATCTGGCGCGTTGAACGATGTTCGCTCTGACCGGTGGGACATACAACTTAGTGGTCAGGATGGGAAGAATTTCAGGGTTAGTGGTTCTTGAATCTTCCTGTTTTCTAGTCGTCATCGTCACTCACGTCCCGGGCTCACCCATCTGTATAACGCACATTGTATATCAGATTGCTCCGCTGCTTGTTAGGATGAAGGAATTTCACCCTGCATCTGAATCAAAGATCAGGGTAAATTTGGGAATAAGGTTGGTACCGAATAAGGTATTCATAGGACGGAAAGTTTGAGGTGGGTAGGCGTTCCAGCAGCTCAATTATATTGAGTGCCATTCCTTTCAATCAGGACAAACTCGTTCTGGTAACCCTGGTGTGCTGGGGCATCAGATTCCTCAAAAAAGATGCTGAAAAACATCACCTTACATCCACCTTTCAATCATTCCCCAAAGGTCGGATTACGTGGTTTAATGCGAGCGTACCTTAACACGGGCGACCTCCGCCCGTAATCCCTCCGCCCTGGTCGCCTTACGGCGACCTTGTGCGTTATTCGTATAACGACTCCCCAAAACCTTCATATATTCCCGATCCTCTCTTCATCGCTTCTTCATTTCTACCCGATATCCTTCGGCTATGAAAGTGCAGAACTATTCGTCTGCACAATAAACTTCGGAGGTAAAAATAATGAGTTTCAAGAAAGTACTTCTAGGTCTGAGTTTGGCAGTGGTCATCACTGCTGCAGCGGCCACGACAAGCGTGGGTTTTGCACAGGCCGAGGATCCACCGACCTATCCGGCAAATGAACCTTTCAAGTCTCAACGCTCCATGCGCTGGATGTCCGAAGGGGAAGATGGCTGGATGGCAGATGAGCTTGGAGAGGTCATGCATGACGCAATGATCGCGGCATTCACTGATGCTCTCGGGCTTGACGCAGCAGAACTTGAGGCGAGGCTAGAATCTGGCGAGAATATGATGGATATTGCCCTCGCTCAAGACATCTCATCGGAAGAGGTGTGGGAGATCATGCAGGCGGTACGTGAAGACGCTCGTGCGGCAGTTCTGGAAAGTAGAATTGAACTTCCGTCATTCCGAGAGAATATGCAGAGCAACGTGCTGTTCAACCATGATGAAGACTGCGAGCTGGATGCAGGTTCCGCTCGAAAGGGTAGTCGGGGCGGCAGCTCAACAGAAGGTCGCTTCTCCGGTAGATAGATCATTCTGTATCAGGGAAGCCTCCCGAAATCCAAATCGGGAGGCTTCTCGCGTTCTCTTTTAAGCCTGCTGATAGGTGGGTCAACGTTCTGTGAAAGGCACTATAATCTAGGTATGTCTCAAAAAATACTGATCGTCGAAGATGAAATAGAACTTGTAAAAGTTATCCGCGATTATCTGGAGAAGGCCGGATTTCGTGTCGATTCCGTGGATAACGGATCAGCCGCAGTCTCCGCATTCCAGCATAATCCGCCGGACCTGGTCTTGTTGGATCTCAACCTGCCGGGCATGGATGGTCTAGATGTGGCCCGTGAGATACGACGTATTAACGATGTTCCTATCATCATGGTCACAGCCCGGGTGGAGGAGACGGACAAATTGATCGGCTTGGAGCTGGGAGCCGACGACTACATCACCAAGCCCTTCAGTCCGCGTGAGGTTGTGGCAAGGGTGCGCGCTGTCTTACGCAGAACCCAGAAACCATTGACAACCCCGGAGATCATCGAAAGTGGAGATATTATGATTGATCTTCTTCGGCACAGGGTGAACGTCGCTGATCAATCTGTTGAACTCACCCCCACGGAGTTCGATCTCCTTGTTGTAATGGCTTCGCAACCCGGTCGAGCGTTCAGCCGCATGCAGCTCCTCGAGTCAACACAGGGTGAAACCTTTGAGGGCTACGAGCGAACGGTTGATGCGCACATCAAGAATTTGAGGGCGAAGATAGAAACTGATCCAAAGAATCCTGTATTCATCGAAACAGTATTCGGGGTCGGGTATCGCTTCCGTGATGAGTGACGCAAATCGAACCAGGGGTCTCAGCCTCGCCTGGAAATTACTCTTTTCTTTCTTAACGGTCGCGTTTGTTAGTATTGGAACTGTCGCCATCATCTCAAGCCAAACAACAGCACGAGAAGTGCGCGGGTTTGTTCTCCACGGCGAGGAGTCAACGTACGCCGAATTGTTGAAAGTAC
>JAUWFP010000142.1 GCA_030606845.1 Anaerolineales bacterium
AGATCGGCTGAGTTCTCGGCGTCCCCCAAGTTCATGGAGAGTGTCATAGTGAAACCGGATGAGTTCATCCGGCAAACGGGGTTGTCCTTCTCAAACCCCCGCACCGTTTGATGTGAACCGCGATGGTTTGGTAATCGGAGAGGGTGCGGCGGTGATCATCCTCGAAGACCTGGAGCACGCGCGCAATCGAGGCGTGGAGATACTCGCTGAGTTTGTAGGCTACGGATCAACCACCGACGCATTCCATATCACGGCGCCATCAGAGACGGGAGCGGGAGGCGCTTCAGCCATTGAAAAAGCGCTTGTAACTGCTGCAGTCAACCCCGATGAGATTGATTACATCAACGCTCATGGGACGGGAACAAAGTTGAATGACATCTCGGAAACGAAGGCGATCAAGGCAGCGTTGGGAGAGGCTGCTTATAAAGTGCCTATCTCTTCCACGAAATCTATGACAGGACACATGATGGGTGCGACTGGCGCCCTGGAAGCCATCATTTGCGTAATGGCGATTCGGGATGGGATCCTACCGCCAACGATCCATCTCAATAATCCCGATCCCGAATGCGATCTGGATTACGTTCCTAACCATGCCCGCGAGGCTGAGGTTGAAGTCGCGCTGAGCAACGCTTTCGGTTTTGGCGGTCACAATGCGGTGCTGGCGTTTCGGAGATTCAAAGGTTAAAATAGGATCACTTAAATCAATCGGATTTGATGGAACTGGTGGAACGCGGAGTACCCAGATCGGCTGAGTTCTCGGCGTCCCCCAAGTTCATGGAGAGTGTCATAGTGAAACCGGATGAGTTCATCCGGCAAACGGGGTTGTCCTTCTCAAACCCCAGTTTGCTACGCCGCGCTCTTACGCATCGCTCATACTTAAACGAGCACCCCGAGGCATTGGAGGATAACGAGCGTCTGGAATACCTCGGTGACGCTGCACTGGATTTCATCGCCGCGGTCTGGCTGTATAACCGCTTCCCGGAGATGGATGAGGGTGCGCTCACCCGGCTGCGTTCGGCACTGGTTCGAACGGAACAATTAGCAGCCTTCGCCAGCGAGCTCAGGTTGGGCGATGTTATTTTCTTGGGCAAGGGAGAAAGCGCAACGGGTGGTCGCCAGCGACCTGCGCTGCTCTGCGCGGCATTCGAGGCATTAATCGGTGCGTTGTACCTCGATGCTGGTATCGAGACAGTCATTAGTTTTATTGAACCGCGCTTCGAACGCGCAGCTAAGGCAGCGCTCGAAGATGAACGATTAATCGATGCGCGCAGTATATTGCAAATGTGGTCTCAGTCTGAGTTTGGCGAGATACCAGATTATCGTACTACGGGCACATTTGGACCTGATCACGATCGAGAATTCGCTGTCGAGGTTTCGATTGGAGAGAGGGTGAAAGCTGATGGAAGAGGGCGGAGCAAGCAGGAGGCTTCGCAAGCAGCGGCGGCAAATGCGCTTCAGAAATTAGGGCTAGGCAATTCGACAGCAGCCCAACGATCGGGTAAATAACTTGGAAAAGAGAATTCCGCATCTGAAATCCCTCGAGATCCAGGGCTTTAAAACCTTCGCGACGAAGATCAACTTTGGTTTCGCACCAACCATTACGGCGATTGTTGGCCCAAACGGATCAGGGAAATCGAACATCACCGACGCCATTCGCTGGGTGTTGGGTGAGCAGTCCTTCTCGCTGCTGCGCGGGAAACGAACAGAGGACATGATCTTCTCCGGTTCGGAAACACGACCGCGCGCTTCGATGGCCGCGGGCACGATCACCTTCGATAACAGCGACGGCTGGCTTCCGATTGATTTTTCAGAGGTGACGATAGGACGTCGCGCCTATCGCGACGGGCAGAATGAGTACATGCTCAATGGTCAACGTGTCCGCTTACGCGATGTGAATGACCTGCTCTCAAAGTGTGGACTCTCCCAGCGCACGTACACCATTATTGGGCAGGGGCTTGTCGATGCGGCTCTTTCGTTGAGAGCCGACGAGCGCCGGCAGCTGTTTGAAGAAGCCGCGGGCATCGGTCTTTACCGCAGCAGAAGAGAAGAAGCCTTACGCCGGCTGGATACGACGAAACGCAACCTCGAACGGGTCCAGGATATTCTGGCTGAGTTGAAGCCGCGCTTGAGAAGCTTGAAGCGGCAGGTGGACCGCTCGAAGGATTACGACCAGGTCCGCACGGATCTGCAAGAAATACTGCGAATTTGGTACGGGTATCACTGGTATCGTTTGATGGACACCGTATCTGCACAGGTGGCGGAAGCCGACCGGCAGGTTGGATTGCGGGATGACCTGAGGGTGAAGCAGGCTGAGACCGAGACCGAGATGCGGACAGTGCGTACACAGAGTAATGACCTTCGATCTCAGTTGCGGGGTTGGCGACAGCGGGTTTCAGACCTTTATCAGGATCGTGAGCGATCTGGGCGCGAACTGGCGGTAGGAGAAGAGAGACTGCGCTGGCTTACGGAACAGGATGGCCTGCTTGGCGGTGAGATTCAAGCGCTCCAGGAGTCGTTGACGCTGCTGGGCAAGCAAGCCGTCGAAGCCGAGACCGACCTCGCCGAGGAAAGATCCATCGTCGTGGAGTTCGATCGTAGGCTCGGGGCGCTTCTCCAGGATGGAGAGATCGACACAGCGCAACGGACAACCTTGCTTGAGGAAGCGCGGCAGGTGAAGAGTGCAGCAGAGACACTGCTCGCACGGGGAATTACGTTCGAGGTGCAGGAGACGCAGCTTCAAAACAGGCAGGAGGTCCTTCTTGGACGCGAGGAGCGCCTGAAGGAGGACCTGCAGGCTTTGCGGAAAGAGAAGGAGGAGGGCGAGGGGGCACTGCAAAATGCGAAGCGATCTCTCTTGGAAGCGGAGGAGATGGTTAATGAAGCGCTTTCTGCCGAAACCGCAGGCCGCGATCGATTGGAAACTTTGCGGTCTGAGGAAGCAAAACTAGCACAGCAGATCAATGTGGAGAAAGTGGAAATAGGCACGCTGAGCGCACAACTCTCCGTCAGTCAGTCGAATAAACTGGACGAGGCGAAGCTCTCACGCTTGCATTCCGCCCGCGACGAAGGCCGCCTCACCGGCTACCTGGGAAGCATCACGCGACAGATCCAGATACCCCGAGAATATGACCAGGCGATCCACGCTGCGTTGGGGGATTTCTTTGACAGCCTTACTTTTGCCGACCTGGACCAAATTCTATTGGCGCTTGAAGGTCCGGAACTGGAGGCAACGGATACTGTCCTTTCGCTTCTGCCCTTGAAGTCGGGACGCCCGCCTAAGCATTTAGACCCCATTGAGGATGCGGACTGTGTTGGCAACGCTGCTGACCTGGTTACGGCTGCCGATCAGTATCGACCAGCGGTAGAACTGCTTCTGGGTCGAACACTCGTCGTACGCGACCGGCGTTCGGTGAAGCGATTGATTGACCACCTGCCGTCCGACGGACGGCTCGTTACGCTGCAGGGGGATATTTTTTACCCGACTGGCCAAGCGGTAATCGGTCTTGGAAAAGGAATCGGCGGGCTTGAGCGTGATGCCAAACGACTTCAGGAAAAACACGATTCGAAACGCAAAGCGCTGGAGTCAATGTTGGCTCAATTGGGGGAGATTCAAACCCAGATCGTGTCCAGCCGCAGGGCGATCGAAGTAGCAGTCGAGGATCACAAAGGGAGCGAACCAAAGCGTCGGCAGTTCAGGGACCAATCGGAACAGGCTTCACTTGACTTGAAAACCATAGAGCATAGGGTCTCGTTATTAGAAAAAGAGCTGAGCACCGTCGAAGATGAACTTGAATCCGTCCGGCTCGAACTTGTTGAGACGGGTGAGCAAGCTGCCCGTGTACGTGACGAGAGTCAAGCTATCGAGGCAAAGCAACAAACCGCTCTCCTTGCCCTGGATGGTATCAGCGAAGGGTCAGAGGTTGCGGGGATCGAATCACGCCTGGAACGGGCAAGAGTTTCCCATGACAAGTCGCAGGTCAGGGTTCAGGCGCTTATGGATAGGCGTGCACTTATCGAACGTGATCTCACCGGGCGCCAGGAACGTTTGAACGCTAATCGGGGGGAATCAGAGCGATTGCAGGAACAGGTTCGAGTGGGCCAAGAAGCACTCAATACTATTCGGGCGAAGTTGGAAGAGCTGCAAGAGCAGATGAGACCTGCGGAAGATGCACTTGCTGCTGCAGAAAGCAGCCGACTGGAATTTGAGACACAAGAGAGCGAAGACCGCTTGGCTCTTCAGGCTGCCGAGCGGGCGCATTCCCAGGCGCAAATCGGGTTGGCTCGCAGGCAGGAAGAGCTTACGAGTTTGAAGCGGCGCATCGAGGATGATTTTGGCCTCGTGGCTTTCGAGTACGAAGAAGACATCCCGGGGCAGGAACCGCTGCCTTTCGAGGGCATCGTCGAACGCTTGCCGCGCGTTGAAGAACTACCGCCCGAGATCGAGAAACAGAGTCGGAACCTGCGCATGCAATTGAGGCGTATGGGGCCGGTGAACCCTGAGGCGCGGCGCGAATATCGCGAGGTGAACGAGCGGGTTGAATTCCTGACGACACAGGTCGACGATTTGCGCAAAGCCGAGGGTCAGATCCACGAGGTTATCGCCGAACTCGATGTGCTCATGGAGAGAGAATTTCGGAAGACCTTTGACGCTGTCGCCATTGCGTTTCGCGATGCTTTCACGCGATTGTTCGGTGGCGGATCGGCGCATTTAACGCTAACAGACCCGGACGATCTTACGCGGACTGGAATCGACATCGATACTCGTCTTCCCGGCCGCCGGACGCAGAGCCTGGCAATGCTCTCCGGTGGCGAGAGGAGTCTTACGGCGAGCGCCCTGATCTTCGCTTTGCTTAAAGTATCACCGACGCCTTTCTGTGTCTTGGATGAGGTAGATGCGATGCTTGATGAAGCGAACGTGACGCGCTTCACCGACATGCTTGCTGAGCTAAGCCAGGATACTCAATTCATTCTCATCACCCACAACCGGCTGACGGTTCAGGTGGCGGAGGTCGTTTATGGGGTCAGCATGGGCACCGATACCACCAGCAAGGTCATTGGGCTCAAGCTGGACGAACTGGAAGAGGAACTTGCCGTATAGGTGCCAGGTGCAGGTTTGCATTGGAAACCAGCGGTGTCTATTACGGGATAAGCGCCCTGCGCGTTGATATCTAAGACTACATCAGGTAGAATAGCAGAGCGAGCCGAAGTGGCGGAACTGGCAGACGCGCTGCGTTCAGGGCGCAGTGAGCTTTATGCTCTTGCGGGTTCGACTCCCGCCTTCGGCACTCAAAGCCCCGTGTGGGGCTTTTTTATTTAACTGTCTTGCGGAGCGGCGTTCCCTCGGGTAAGATGACCCCACAATGAGCGAAGATGGAGAAGGGCGTAATCGCCTCTCGAGTGTTTTCATACTTGCGGCCGTAATCGCTGGGATTCTCATCCTCGGTGATCTGAATCGCCGCATGGCGAATGCGCGCCGTCTAGAGCGAGATGCGGTGCAGCTGGAGACGGAAGTTGCGGTGATGGCGACGGACCGGGTGCAGTTGATGACGGGTGTCGCCGAGGCAACGAGCGAGTCCATCATCGCTGAGTGGGCACATAGCGACGCGAAGCTTGTGCGTGAGGGTGAGACGCTCATTATTCCATTGCCGCCGCCGGGTCAGATATCTGTGGCAACTCCCGCGCCCGGGCAGGACCTCGAGACGCCAAGCAAATGGCAGGTCTGGTGGGCTTTGATCTTTGGGGGTTAAGAACGGGTTGGCATCGAGTTTATTCACTTGAAGCAGCGAATAATCCACTAAATTCAGCTTTTCCAGCTTGGTTAGATGACATGCCTTGACGTTGATTCTGGCGCTGTGATATAATCTTCGACGCTGTCAAACAGCAATCAAAACGTTGCGGGGTGGAGCAGTGGCAGCTCGTCAGGCTCATAACCTGAAGGTCCTCAGTTCGAATCTGAGCCCCGCTACCTTAAAGCACCCTTGCGGGTGCTTTTTTCCCT
>JAUWFP010000013.1 GCA_030606845.1 Anaerolineales bacterium
CAAGTGGGAAAAGAAGTTGGCGTTCTCTAATCAGCGATCTGTTTGACGTGATGATTTATTGGGATGTGGCCATAAATTGCTGGCACTTATAACCGAGGTAGAGACGTTGCATGCAACGTCTCTACAGGCAGCGTCTCAGTGTCAGTAGTCTCAACGATGATTAGTCTATCTAAGGTCTGTGATTAATTAAAAGCCCAGAATCCGAAAAGTTTAGATTTTCAGACCTGTGTTAATCTAGAATTCCCCAGACAACTGCCATAAAGAAGGAGGATATGTATGAATGAACCAACGTTGACTGCAGTATGTCTTAGTTGTGATCGAAGTGAGTCAGAGATTCCTCTCTTGCAATTGAGATTTCAGGGTGAGCAACTATCGATTTGCTCCCAGTGCTTACCCGTATTAATCCATGAGCCCGAAAAGCTGGTCGGTCGGATGAGTGGAGCGGAGGATATCGAACCAAGCCCTCATGATCATGGGTAGAGATCGCGGGATGGATTGATAACTTAGAGCAAGTGGGAAAGACAATCACAGTTCGACCGTCTTTGATATCCACAAGTATTTTCAGTGACCAAGGGATAACTTTAACGTCCCCATATGGATTAGATCGGGTTTGGACGAGAATGGAAGGTTGCAATTGTTTGATGGAATGGTTAGAAACAAGAGAGCATGATTGATATAAAAATCAACAGCCAACGATTGAAACGAGCACCGTTCACGAAATTGTTGCGAGCTCTTGTATATCGCTTCTTGGTTGGATCAGAATCCTGGCCTTTGCGATTTGCCAAACCGGATGCCTCTGACATTAAGAAGTTAAAAACAAGTCCAAACCTGTACGTCCATCTTCCTTTTTGTCAATCCATTTGCCCACACTGTCCATACAACAAACAGCTTTTTTCAACCGGAACGGCTCAAGATTACAGAAAGAGTCTGATCCGTGAAGTGAAAGGGCATCTTCACCGCCATCCTCAACAAACATATCAGTCTTTATACTTCGGAGGCGGTACCCCTACGCTAACGCTAGACATCATCGCCGATGTAATCAGCCTCGTCCGCCCTCAACTATGGGAACTCCACGAAATTGGAGTAGAAGTTCATCCAGCGCATGCGACACTCCCAATTCTACTGAGCCTGAAAGAAATGGGCGTTACTCGGATTAGCCTTGGAATCGAAACGCTCCGAGATGAATTGCTAATTAAACTGGGAAGAGGGTACTCAAAGAAGCAAGCACTTTGCGCCATTCACAATGCAAAATCAGTGGGATTCGAATGTACTGATGTGAATCTCATATTTGGTATACCGGGTCAATCAGTACAACAAAGCGCCGATGATGCAAGGGTGTGTACAGAACTAGGCGTAGAGCAGATTTCTGCCTATCCCCTGTTTACGTTTATCCACACTCCGCTGGGAATCGCTTCAGAGAATGGGAAACTGGATAGTTATGGAGAGTTTGCCAGGTTGAAGGCACAAAAAAACATCTCGCGATTCTGTCTAGATAACGGCTACTCACGCACATCGGTATGGAGCTATACAAGATCAGGTATTGTGCCTTATTCAACCGTTACCCATAACGATTACATTGGCTTTGGTGCTGGAGCAGGATCAAAAGTGGATGGCGTCTTTTGGTTTAATACCTTTTCCGTTGACGAATATTCCAGGCAAGATACGTTCGCTCCGGCATTAATTTTGAAAACGAATCAACGCTTTCAAAAGATCCACTGGGTCTATTGGCAAATATACAAGACAAAAATGGATTTGGAAGAATACGCATCGAGGTTCGGGACGGATTTTACTCGGGACTTCTCAAGCTTGTATTGCCTATTAACAGGATTGGGATGGGCGAAGAAGATGCATGCTAAACTGGTGTTGACCGAACGCGGAGCTGTCTGGGCGCACAAGGTTCAATCTTTATACTCACTATCGTTTATCGACCAGTTGTGGAGTGCGTGCCAGTCAAATCCATGGCCTGAGGAAGTGGTGCTTTCGTGATATCAACCTCTAAAAATAGAGCGGATGACACTCTTCGTCGCGAGCTTGACTCAACGTTCATCAGACCACAAGGTCAAATCATCAGACGGGTTTCATTCCCTTCACGAGGACAGAGATAGAAGGGGAAGCCTCCCGCCCTGGCAAAAAAAGATTACAGTCTACTCGCTTGCTGCCGAATGGCCGGCAAGCCATCCAGTAGAAAATGCTGCCTGTAGGTTGTAACCCCCGGTATCGGCATCAAGGTCTAACACCTCCCCGGCGAAATACAATCCATCGATGATGACCGAGGCCATGGATCGGGGGTTGACCTCGCGCGTGCTCACGCCGCCTGCTGTTACGATCGCTTGGGCAAATGACCGGTGTCCACTGATTTGAAAACGAAAATCTTTAAGCCAGGTTCGTAAGCGTTTACGTTCGTCAGACGTAATCTGGTGTGCTCGTTTATCCTGAGGGATGCCGGTTAGATCGATGCAGACCGGGATCAGCTTCCGGGGGAGCAGCTCTTGAAGCAACGTTCGATACTGCCGTTTGCCGTGTGTATCAAAATCTCTCATCAAGCGGGCGTCGAGTTTGGCATCATCCAGCGCTGGTTTGAGGTCGATGGAAATTGCGACTTCATGTTTAGCGCGTAAAGCGTCGACGACCTTCCTGCTCAGGGAAAGGATGATCGGCCCCGAAAGCCCAAAATGGGTGAATAACATCTCGCCAAAGGCTTCGGCTTGTGTATTTCCATCAACGATCAGGCACGCGTTTACATTACGTAAACTGAGTCCCTGCAGCCGCGGGGCGATATTCCCCGAGGTTTCAAGAGGTACTAATGCGGGTCGAATGGGGACGATGGTATGCCCAACGTCTTCAGCCAAGCGGTAGCCATCGCCCGTCGATCCGGTGCCGGGATAGGAAGCGCCTCCGGTGGCGATGATCACGCTTTTGGCCCGGTACTCGATAGAGGCTGACTGATTCTTGGATTTATCTTTCGGGCTGGACCCAGGAGAGTTTGCGACTTGTACCCCCACAACCCGTTCATGCTCAACGAGTAGTCTCTCCACCCTTCCGTGGGTTTGCAGCTTTGCGCCATTTTTTTGAACCCAATAGTTCAATGCATCGACCACGTCTTGCGCATCGTTGCTCACCGGATAGATGCGTTCTCCGCGCTCTAAGACAGTTTCGACACCTAGCTCATCGAAGAATTCGATCAACTCGTCGGTGAAGAAACGCGTAAAGGCAGAGCGCAGAAACCGGCCATCGGGACTGAAGTGTTCAATGAATTCTGCGAGCGGGGCCACATTGGTAAGGTTGCAGCGTCCTTTACCAGTTATGAGCAGCTTGCGGCCTGGGTGGCTCATTTTCTCAAGAAGAAGCGTTTCAGCCCCGGTCGCCGCAGCCTGCCCGGCGGCCATCAGGCCGGCAGGACCTCCCCCAATCACAATCACCTGGTTTTTACTCATCTGGTTTTCACACTCAGGAACTCGAAGTACATATGGAATTTGATTCTAAACCATATGACGGCATGTGAGTGGGCAATCATGAAAACAAGTTTGTTCTTTAAAAGGGGTTATGCGAAGATGGTTGTTAAACTCCTGTGAGCATTTGGATGCCTGGGGTAAACTCTCACTAATCCCCAAGGTGAGCCCTAGCAAGGTGTGCCTAGAGGTCTCAACGGAGTTCTTCTGGAACCATTGCAATTGGCAAAGGCTAAGCAATAAGTGGGGCTTGGGTCATGGAAAGTTCACTATTCATCGTTTTTTATAATAAGGATTGAGAATGGAGCTTGCTCCAGAAATTAATCTCGGCATACTCAACGGTTGGGTGCTATTAGTTATTTTCTATGCGGTATTTGGCTTTATCCTGCTGAGTTTCCCGAAGAGTGTTGTCTCCAGGCTCTACGATCGATCCGCATGGAGTCAAAGACAAAAGACCCTTAGCGCAATTGGAAAACTCTTCATCCTTGCGTGGTTTGCGTTAGTGATCCTGACTCCCTTGAATATCGGCCATGTTGTGTTTGTTCTCGGGGGCGCGATTTATATACTCGGATTGTTGGGATTTGTGCTCTCGCTTTTTAAATTCAAAGATGCGCCGCTCGATCAGCCTGTAACCAAAGGACTCTACCAGATCTCGAGAAATCCTCAGCAAGTGTCTATTCTTTTGTCGTATTTGGGGATCAGTATTGCCATTGGATCTTGGGTGGCGGTAATACTGATAACCATAGGTGCATTCATGGCGCACATTCGCGTGATTGCAGAAGAGCGATCATGTTTACAACAGTATGGTGATTCGTATAGGCAATACTTAGAGCAGGTCCCGCGGTATTTCTTATTCTTCTAGATCGACCGCGGATGAGATGATTTAGCGTAATAATTGACGTGATCGGTTATCATTCGGAACCGAAGAACATCGATCTTCCCTTGAGAGAGGACCTGTCTTGAAGCATCTCGTTCTTCGACCCGGAAATTGCTACTTGATGTGAACGGGATTGTTTTGCATTGCGTGTCTCCGGATGCCCTAGTTTCTTTCCACAACAAGAGGTGAAGCTTGCCTGAGCGTATCTGGATTTATGTTTCCCAACTAAAAGAAATCAAGTTTGTCGTCCTCAGATTTTGGAAACTGTTTGCCCTCTCAATGCTCCTCGTCGCTTGTGCTGGACCGGCGCCGCCGACAGAAACGATAGTCACGGGCGACGTTAGCGCAGCTACCTTACCGCCCGCGCGCCCATCAGAAACGCCAACTTTACCAGAAGTGAAAGCCAGCCCAACAAACGCTTCGCGTGACACCCTTGAAGACGCCCTCGCGTCGTACGGCTTGGAAAGATGGATCCCAGAGGGAGGAGATACAAGCCAGAACCCGATTACTCCGGATGTCCTCTCTAATCCCGCAACGTACGGGGCTTTCCTTGATGAGTTAGACGATCGCCTTAAGGATGCGAAATTGGATGTGGAGAAAATCGCAGCTCAAGGAGATCGTGCTCTAGTCGAAGTGTACTGGAATGGCGTTTCTTCCTATTCTGAGGGGACAGAGGTGGACATTTTTTATCGTGGAGTTGAGGATCCTGCTGCCAGCATATGGATCAGGAACCAACAGGGTGGATTTTCGCTCTTTGAAGTGGGTGATCTTGAACCTTATATAGATTCGCTCCCGGATGACGCACCCATCGAGTGGACAAATCCTGGTCGCCTTAGCTACTTCGATGATCCGTGGGATCACTTGGCGAACGGATTGCATATCATCGATGCCGAAGGAAGAGCGATTGCTCTTTGGGATCGGGAGCGAAGCAGCATCGAACTCTGGATGAAGGTTAGTCCTCATAGATATAAGATCGTCAATGGCATGGACGTCGACTATTTTGGTTTCTCTGAGGACCAACTCGATGTCATCTGGGAGGCGTTGGCCTGGATTAATATTGACGAGGGTAACGCTAAAGAATTATTCGAGGTGGTTGTGTCGGTTCGCACCACAGATTTGCCGGAGTGGATCGCCGGGGTTGCCGGCAGGGGCGATGTTCGTGTAGATCCTACGATGTTTACATTTTTGCGAGATAATGTTGATGTGCCTCGCCAGGCTGATGTGCTCTGGATTGCAGCGATTCTTGTTCATGAGGCTGTCCATATCAATCAGCCCGGGGAGTGTAGTCCACAATATGCGGCTACCCAGGGGATGAGCTTTGAGGAATATGGGTTGTTTGTCGAAACAGGACCAGGACAGGCATATGAGCAAGAGGTCAGGTTTATCGAGAGAACCTTGGCGTTGAAGGATTCCGCGGGAAATTGGATGATCAGAGATTCGCAGGTGCGAGAAATCATCCGCGAGGTTAATGACTATTACGCAAGTGCCCTAGGAAGAGCGTTTTTTGCTGATGGAATTCCTGTTCCTACCTGCGCAAATCCCTATTGATTATTAATGAGGAAACGTGGTTCAAAGCAGCCGAGTACGACCGCGGAAAAGCAAAGTGCGCCACCAGGCGCACCTTGCTTTAAGCAGTTTAGCCAGGCAGCAGTAAGCCGGATTGATCCTGCTCTCCTGCACGGCAGTTCCGGGAATTTCTAATATCCGTGCTACTGGATATACGTGACAAACTCCTCTTCTGTTAGATCTGATCCTGTTAGCGCGTTATATAGCGGGATATATTCATCAGCCGTCATCTCTTCCATTGCGTAGATCATCCAATCTGCGATGACATAAAACTTCTTGCCCGTATCCTCTTCATACTCGGCCAAAATATCAAAAGATTCGGATAGGTCTTCGGTATTACCTTCCATTTGCAGGAAAGCAACCACGCTATCCATATCCTGATAATATGGCACCAATCCCTTTCCAGCGATCAAATCCTCCATACTGGCGGCACGATTTATATTGCCTGCATCGTCAGTAATTCCCTCATACCCAGATACCGGCGCTGCTGAAAGTAATTCAGCCAGTGCTGCAAGGTCTAATTCCTTAGAGCCAAAGTCTACTTCTGGGTATAAAAGATTGGGGTCGTATCCTTCATCCCATGTCGCAACTTCATATTCTGGTCCTTCAGCAACACCAGGTACACCATCAAACGGTAACCATTTATCATCGACTTTCACTTCGGCTCGATAATGAGACCATGTTTCCCGTGCGGCCCGGCTGATCTGATCGTAGCTCAAGTTTAGATCATGCTTTATCAACCTGGGTTCTAGAGCTTGAAACTCTTCCGGCCCCATACCGTTTGCGGTAGATTTATCAATGGAAGGATTAGTGTCGGAGATGTATACCTTGTGAGCTGTTACGCGTGCTTCCAACCCGTAATAGTTGGCAATTGCATTAAAAATGGAAGCATAATCCCAGCACAAACCATAGATCTTTCCATTTTCTAATATGCGCTCCTGAATCATCTCATTCACGGGGAAGATGCCGGGTAGCATATAGTTCCAACGCATGGGGTGAGAGATATCGGGTTGTTGGTTAGGGTCACCAATATAAAACATGTTTTCCGCTTGCCACTTTAAAATCGCCTGGGCAATTTCCTCGTCACTTCCAGAAAAACCATCCGCCTTAATTTGCACAATTTCCTCTGAAGTAAGTGCTTCATAAGGATTAAATACTGGGAACTGAGGATCAGTTTCTTCTACAGCAGCAGTGGGTTCAGGTTCACCTTCTGGTATTGGTGTTGCGGCCTCTTGTTCGATCTCAAGAGGGGTTGCAGTTTGTGCTGCAACATCTGCTGCAGGCGGTGCTGTTCCTTGGTTATTACCACTGCATCCAGTGAGAAACAGTAGAGCGATGGCCAATGTTAAAACCACGAGACCCCAATTTCTTTTCGTCATTTATCCGTCTCCTATAAATGGGATGTTTTGTGATTACCTGTCTTTATTTTCTTACAGTTGGATAACTATAAGTTACGTTTAACTGCAGTGATATAGGAAATATGCATTATATAGACTGCGCCGAACGATAGTGTGCCCCGGCTGCAATATTTCACCACGTTCCGGTAAGGTTCCACCGTCGGGAGATTCTGTGATGACGATTCTTCTGGCATCGTTTCTTCCAGCATCCGATGCAGTGAACCCAACTCATGAAGAGAATTTCCCACGAATCCTTATGCCAGAGCAGGATAAGGAGCTACTCGTGATAAAGTATGTCGACGGTGTTGGGCTCTGGCTTGCGTCACGCGGAGGATGCTACTATCGGGGGAAACCCGGAGTGGAGCACTCAAGCGAAAGTGCTTTGGCAGCGGGGGTACAAACACTGGTTATCTTCATGTGATTGACCTTTATTCTGTGGAAGCAAAGGATAAATAATGAAAACTTACGCCAACGTTATGGAATTGATTGGTAAGACTCCGCTGCTCAGGCTGGGACGTCTGGCGAAGAACAGACGGGTTTATGCAAAATGTGAGTTCATGAACCCTCTCAGTTTAAAGGACCGCGCAGTATTACAGATTATCGAGGACGCCGAAGCTGAGGGTCGACTAGAACCGGGAAGCACGTTAATCGAAGCGACGAGTGGCAATACAGGAATGGCCGTGGCATTTCTTGCGGCTATCAAAGGTTATAAGGCCATCCTGGTGATGTCGGAGATCCAGAGCCTGGAGCGAAGGAAGATCCTAACAGCGTTTGGAGCAGAGCTGATCCTGACTCCTGCTTCTGAAGGCACCGCTGGAGCACGAAAAAAACTCAAAGAGATTATTGCCAGCCATCCTGAATACTTTTACGTTGGGCAGCATGTTAACGCTTCAAACCCTAAAGCACATTACCAAACAACGGGTCCAGAAATTTGGGCGGACACCGATGGGCAGGTTGAAATTCTCGTTGCCGGTCTGGGGACAGGCGGGACGATTTGTGGGGCGGGGCGATACTTGAAGGAGAAAAACCCCGAGATTCAATTGGTAGCGGTAGAACCCGAAGAATCCCCCACTATTTCTCAGGGTGTTTTCAAGCCGCACCGCATGATGGGGACAGCGCCGGGTTTTGTGCCCGAAACGCTGGATCGAGAGATCATTGATGAAATCTTCTTAGTGAGCGAAGGTGATGCATTCGCGATGTGCCGAAGAATCGCTGCCGAGGAGGGACTCCTTGTGGGAATCTCATCAGGAGCGGCGGCGCATGCTGCATTAACGATCGCCGAGCGACCAGGGAATTCTAAGAAAATTATCGTAGCGATTTTTGCGGACACAGGACAAAGATATCTGAGCGTGGATGGTTTATTCAATTAGAGCGTTGCGGGTTGATGGCATTTCCAGAAGCGGAAAAATCGAGTTCATTTGTTATACTTTTCCGGTTGAAGCGAGCTATGATCCTATGTATGTCGTCTTGTTGCGATTGGAGTTAATTTTCAAACGCTCTCGATTGATGGATATTGGCGCCTTGGGAAGATGCTGTGGGAGATAATGGGCGCCCCTTCTATTCCACACTATCTCAAAGAGATTTAGTATGACCATAAAGGCACTGATTTTTGACTTCGATGGATTGATTCTCGATACCGAGACGGCGATGTTTCGTTCGTGGGAGGAGATTTTCATCGAATATGGCATTACCGTTTCTCCAGTGGAATGGGCGAGCCTGCTTGGAAGTTCAACGGACCCTGCAGAGGCGTACGAAATTATCGAGAAACACATCGGTGAGCCAGTTGATCGCCAGTCGATTCGTACTCGCCGTATACAACGCGAATTGGAATTTCTAAAATCAGAAGAAGTTATGCCTGGCGTCCTTGATCTCATCGCCGAGGCAAAAGAGCGAAATTTGCGTCTTGGTGTCGCCTCAAGCTCAGACAGGAAGTGGGTCCTTGGGCATCTCACTAGATTGGGTTTGCACACCAATTTCGAAAGTATTCGCTGCGCCGACGATGTATCAAATACCAAGCCATCTCCTGATCTATACCTGGCTGTGCTCCGTGACATGGGGCTCCAGGCCCATCAAGCGATTGCTTTTGAGGATTCATTGCATGGAGTGGAGGCTGTTAAGCGAGCCGGTATTTTCTGCGTAGCCGTGCCCAACACCGTAACGCGCCATTTGCCGATGCCGAAAGCCGATCTGACGGTGAACTCGTTATCGGAAATGGAGCTTGAGGAGTACATTAAGAGAGCGCAAAGGGAACCGCAGTAAACGATTGCAGGGAGCGGAAGGTGATCAAAGAATTTAAAGAGTTTGCGATGCGTGGAAACGTGCTCGACATGGCGGTGGGCGTCATTCTTGGGGCTTCCTTCGGGTCGGTTGTTAGCTCCCTAGTTAATGATGTCATCATGCCCCCGATTGGCCTCCTTCTAGGGAATGTCGACTTCTCAAACCTATTCATCGTCCTGCGCGATGGCGATGTTCCCGGCCCCTATCTCTCGATTGTAGATGCGCAATTAGCAGGAGCCGTTACACTTAATTATGGGCTTTTTATCAACACCATCATCACTTTCTTAATCGTTGCATTTGCCGTTTTTCTCCTCATCCGTAGTGTAAATAGAATCCAAAGTGCTGAGGAAGAACCTCCATCTGAGCCCGCGACCAAGGCGTGCCCATTCTGTTTCATGGATATACCACTTGATGCAATCCGCTGTCCGCAATGCACATCGAATCTTGACCGTGCTGCCATATAGCGTTGGCGATTAGGCACCAATATTAAAATTGGAGAAAGCGAATGGAGAAACAAACGGAAGGAATCAAGGGGATTGGTTGGAGGATGGTGGTCCGGTTCCTAATCTATGTTGTTCTTTTACCGTTTGTTTTGTTTATCGCTGCGGGCCGTTTTGATTGGACTATGGCCTGGATTTATATTGGGATCCATATCGCTTTCACGCTTATTAGCCGACTCATTGTTTTCCGTTTGAGTCCGGAAACTCTCGTCGAGCGTGGCCGTGCTATGCAAGCTGAGGATGAGGCTGCGGGCGACCGTTTCATGGTTGTGATCGTTGGTTTGTTAGGCCCATTGGCTATCTGGACGATCGCTGGTCTCGATGACCGCTTTGGCTGGTCACCAGATCTGTCTTTCCTGACCCTAGGGATTGCATTGCTAGGTGTCGTACTTGGCTATGTTCTTGGGACATGGGCGATGGTTACCAATGCGTTTTTCTCATCCGTTGCCCGAATCCAGGAGGATCGTGATCAATCGGTCATTACGGGTGGTCCTTATCGCATCGTTCGGCACCCGGCGTATGCGGGAGGGGTCGTTAGTTCCATTGCTATACCCTTGATGCTTGGCTCATATTGGGCGCTCATCCCTGCGGGAATCGCGCTGATATTTCTGGTCATCCGCACGAAGAACGAGGATAAAATGCTGATGGAGGAACTTCCGGGATATGCGGACTACGCGCTGCAAACACGGTACCGTCTTGTGCCTGGCATCTGGTAGGCGTGAAAGCAGAAATTTACCCTGACTGAGAATGTCGTAACAACAGGCGGATGAGTTGTCTGAGAGGTAAATCCATTGAAGGAAAAGTTTCAAATGCGAACCTACCAAGGCCTGGGTGAAGTCTGGGAAGACTTTCGCTACATCATCAATCATCGGCCCATCATAAGAAGGGCGATGAGGGAGCTACTATCACCTGCCTTCCGCGAACGGCTGATGCTGGTTGTTACAGAAGTGAATGGGTGCCGGTATTGTCGGACATTCCACGCGAGTGAAGCGCTTAAGGAAGGTATTACAGACACCGAACTCGCCGAGTTGCTGGCTGGTCAGATACCCTCAGATGCTCCCAAAGATGAGATACCGGCATTGATCTATGCTCGCTACTGGGCTGAGAGCGATGCGCAGCCTGCCCCTGAAAATGTTCAAGAACTCATAGATGTCTATGGTGAGGAGAAGGCCACAGCCATCCATATTGTTCTGCGCATGATTCGCATGGGAAACCTCATGGGTAACACGACCGATTACATACTCTACTGTTTGACATTCGGTAGGGCTGGTGTGTAGAGAGAGATGATTGATGGGTGAAGAACCAGCGGTAAGGGATTACTGGCGAACCTACCTTGATTCTCTTCAACCTGAACCGCCATCAAAGGATTTGGAGTATACGGCCTGGGCATTCGGGAACACATCTGAAATGGCGGATAATTTGGGGGATCTGGTCAAGCGGGGGGTGAAGATTGCGACGGCTTCACTTGCCTGGGCTTACCAAGCGGATGGGGAGCCGTACCCTGACGTCGGCGAACTTAGCATCATCCTGGACGGCCGGGGTGATCCAATGTGCATCATTGAAACAACGGATGTCGAAGTACTTGCCTTTAACGCTGTAGATGAAAAACACGCCTACGAGGAGGGTGAGGGGGATCGCAGCCTGGATTATTGGCGAGAGGTCCATTGGGCTTTCTTTGCCGAGGAGTGTAAATCCATCGGCAGAGAACCCACGGAGGATATGCCCGTAGTTTGCGAACGGTTCCGGTTGATTTACTCGAAATGAGTGGATCGAAACCACGTTTACCCCTGGATTTTAGTGGAATAATCCAGAGCCCTTCGCGATAATCACTGCGCAGAAGAACCTTCCCAGCCTTGGAGTTTATGAACCATGGACCAAGAGATCATCTTCAGAATATTGTTCATCCTGAGCGGCGTCGCCATGTTTGCAATCAGGATCTATTACCAATCGAAAGTAAGGGGTGATTTGCGTCGAAGTGAAATGCGAGATAGCGGTCCACGCTTGATACCCGGGAGCATCGCTGCACTTGTTACGCTCATCTTCAGCGCGGAATACATCTTCTTCCCGGGTACCTTTTCGTGGGCGTATTCAATACAATTTCCGACATGGTTGAGGTACTTTGGAGTGGTTCTGTTAATTGCGGGCATTTCGCTGCTCTGGCTCGCACATCATCACCTGGGAAAGAGCTTTCACTCTTTCGTTCTCCTAAAAGAGGATCAAGGGCTCGTGGAGAGTGGCCCTTATCGCTTCATCCGCCACCCAATCTACACGGCTTACTTCATGAATTATGTTGGCGGGGGTTTGCTCGCTTCAAATTGGGTGTTGACCTTCGTTCCTGTAGTATTTTTCGGGCTGTTTATCGCCTTGAGGATAGATGGGGAGGAAAAGGTTATGGTTGAAAAATTCGGAGACAAGTATGTACACTATATGAAGCATACAGGGAGATTTCTTCCAAGAATCAATTTTATTTCCCAAAGGTGATGAATCCATTTACATCCCGAGGAGATAAGGCAATGAAACGTTTCACGAAATGGGCTGAGCACGAATTCGGTTTGGGCGAGAGAGTGATCGCGACCCTCCTGGCGGGGGTCGTTTTTGTCCTGTTGATCCCCTTTGTCATTCTCAAGGGGTCTACCGCCATTGATCGCTGGCTGAATATCTCGCGATTCGACTTCGGCTTGATAAATCTCGTGGTTGGTGGAGCCATGGCGCTCATCGGGTGGCTGTTCGCAATGTGGTCGATCGTCGATCAGCTCACGCGTGGCCGGGGTACGCCGCTGCCGGTTATGGCGACGCAGACATTGCTAATCACCGGGCCATTCGCCTACTGCCGAAACCCGATGAGTTTCGGGACGATCGTTCTTTATTCCGGTCTAGCGATCTGGACTGGTTCCTGGTCTGCGATCGTTTTGGTGACGAGCTTCGCGGCTGTGCTTATTGCTTACCTTAAATATATCGAAGAGAAAGAACTCGAAGCGAGATTTGGACAGTCGTACATGGAGTATAAGAAGACAACGCCGTTCATCATTCCTTCAATGTCGAAGAAGTAACCGTCACCGCTGAGCATCTCTTACTATCGAAGTTGGGATCGCATGAGCTTAAGTTGAGTGGCGGTCAGGTTGGGTAAATAGTTTTTACAGGATGAGTGCAGATGGACAAAGAGCGTTTCGATCAGCAGATTCAATTTATCCTAGAAATTGACAAACTTAAATCGGTCATCCGCCAGTCGTACTTGCTCGATGGAAGCCGGCAGGAGAACTCCGCTGAACACAGTTGGCATGTCGCCCTGATGGGATTGCTCCTCGCAGAATACGCAGAGCAGCCTGTCGACTTGCTGCGCACAATGAAGATGCTTCTGATTCATGACATTATCGAGATCGATGCGGGTGACACCTACTGCTATGATGAAGCTGGTGTGAAGGATCAATCCAGCCGCGAGAATGCGGCCGCTGAGCGTCTCTTTGGTCTGCTGCCAGAGGATCAAATGGAGGAGTTTCGTGAGCTATGGGCTGAGTTCGAGGAGCGAAGCACAGCCGAGGCGAAATTCGCAGCAACGATCGATAGACTCATGCCCTTGCTCCATAACTTTCATACAGAGGGGCGATCGTGGCGTGAACATGGCATAAGGGTGAACCAGGTGAGCTCCCGCAATGAAGTTATGAAGGAAGGGGCACGCCCACTTTGGGAGTTTGCGATGTCGCTCATCGACGACGCCGTTGAGAGGGGATACTTAGATTGAACGGCATCACCCGAGCATATAAGCTCGCTCGAATATGCGTGTAGCCATATATGGCAGACCAAAATTCATGGCACAGGATCGAAGTTGAAGAGGATGTGGCCCAAATAGAGAGCGATTTGGGCCACCCTTGTTATTCACAATATTCAGACTGGCAGCAAAATCGTGATCTGCGTCCCTTGATCAGGATCGCTTTCGGCGCTGATCTCACCCCCATGGGCTTCCACCAGTTTCTTGGCGATAGCCAGCCCCAGACCGCTTCCTCCAGAATCAGCCGATTTGTAGAAGCGCTCGAAGATGTGGGGTAGGTCTTGAGAGTCGATCCCGGAGCCGGTATCGCTGACGACGATCCGGACTCGATCGGTCCCATCCTGCTCAATCTTAACCTCGATCGTTTCGCCGGAAGGTGTATAGCGCAGTGCGTTTGCGATGAGATTGGTCAGCACCTCCCGAAATCGCAACGGATCGACGTTGATGGGGGGAATACCATCCGCGGCGGTCAGGTTAAGGGTAATTCCTGCCGCCTCAATTTGGGG
The DNA here is from genome assembly GCA_030606845.1 of Anaerolineales bacterium. GTDB lineage: Bacteria > Chloroflexota > Anaerolineae > Anaerolineales > E44-bin32 > E44-bin32. The sequence goes on from JAUWFP010000013.1 coordinate 14,339, forward strand.
GCGATAGGCGGCAAGTGTCTCGCTGGTCAGCAGCGCCAGATCTGTGGCTTCTCTATGCAGTTGGAGTGCTCCGCTCTCAGCCAACCCAAGTGTACGTAAATCTTCGATCAAACTAGAAAGCTGTCTTGTTTCCTCGAGCAGCGCTCTCAAATGAGCGTCATCTCGTTCGTATACGCCGTCAATAATGCCTTCTATGTTTCCCTGGATGACGGTTATGGGCGTTCGCAGCTCATGGGTGAGATCAGCCATAAGCTCATTGCGCTGGTTTGCTTGCAGCTCAAGTTGGCGAACCATGGCGTTGAAGGATGACACAAGGGCAATAATCTCAGGGGATCCACGCTCCGGTATTCTCACCGAGTAGTCGCCTTCAGCAACGCTATCGGAGGCTTCCAGCAGATCATCAATGGGGGAAATCACGCGTCGGATTGTTCGACCCATTTGAAAGACCACGGCGGTGACAAGAATGCCCACGCCGATGAATATGGGCAGAGCGCCCGTTTTGTGCAGGTCGATCCCTGGCGACAGTCTCGTGAGTAAATAAACGCTTCCCGAACAGGTGACAGTGGCGATTACTAAAGTGAGGAGCGCTCCAAGGGCAAGGCGCGGGAACAATTTATGGCGGTTTTTTCGCCAGAGAGGTGGATCCGGTGGCCAGGATTCGTCCTCAGGCCACCAGTGTGGGGGTGGGCGTTTGGAATGGCGCTCGCGCGCCTTTGCCCAGAAACGATGCGTAGGGTGGTCGCTATGTTTCATCGCTAAATCGGTATCCCACACCGTAAACTGTTTGGATGTAGCGCGGCTCATGAGGGACAGGTTCGAGCTTGCGGCGGATATTCTTAATGTGTGCGTCGATCGCCCGCTCGTAAGATTCGATGGCAACACCGTGAACGGCATTGAGAAGTTGGGAACGGGTGAAGATTCGTCCAGGTTGGCTGGCGAGGGCCTGTAGAAGCTGGAACTCCGTTGCTGTTAGTTCGATCTCCTCATCGCCAACAGTGACCTGCATGCGGGGCAAATCCAGAGTGACATCCCCCACCCGGATAACTTCTCGTTCTTCCTGAGCCAGCTCTGATCTTCGTAGAACAGATCGAACCCTGGCAACGAGTTCCTTGGGGCTGAAGGGTTTGGTGATGTAATCGTCAGCGCCGAGCTCCAGCCCGACAAGTTTATCAGTTTCCTCGTCGCGTGCGGTGAGCATGATGATCGGGAGGTTCGATGTCTTGCGGATCGATCGACAGACATCCAAACCATCCATGCCAGGAAGCCCGAGGTCCAACACAACAAGGTCCGGCTTCTCGATTTGGATAACAGCCAGGGCGCGTTCCCCGTCGCCAGCGCTTATCACCGAAAACCCAGCGTTCTCCAGGTAATCCTGGGTAAGCTGGATGATCTTCGGTTCGTCGTCAACCACCAGGATCTTCTTCAACCAGGGGACCTCCAAATGCGGGAGTCGTTGCGGATGCACTTATTCTACATCAACTGGGTTGTGAGTCGGCTCATCTAGTTAGCGAAGCGCAAACCCGGGCGGTCGTAAACACCACCCGGGCTGCTGGAGACGAGGGTCAGGCTTTGGGTGTGTCAGCCTCGTCGCTTTCTTCGGTATCGTGCATCTGCGTGTGCCACTTTTGGACAAATTCTGGGGTACCCATCTCATCCCAATCCCTACAGGCGTACCTGCCCATTGGGCGCCAACCAGGATGGTGAGGCCCCATTCGCATTGCGCCGAAGCCGAAGAGCGGGAAGAATATAAACCTGGCGAGGGCGCGCAATAGGATCATTAAAAGTATGAATCCCAGAAGCCCCATAAAGAAGGATGGGAAGCGATGCACAGGGAAAGGTAAGCCCTCTACGCCACCTTCCATGTAGACTTTGTGGGATAGGGGACCACCCGCAAAGACAAACCCTTCCAGGTCGGCAGCAGTTGCTACTCCACGGGAGATGCCGATGTTGTAGAAGATCACACCGACGACCACCAACGCAGCGATCAAAAGCACCGATGCCCCAATTCCAATCCATGTATTCCTTTTCATTTTCTTTCTCCTTGTAGTGAATGGATTTCGCATTGATTCTGCGCGAGGATTATGAACTGAATATGAATGGAGAATGGAGAACTGGGGGAGATTGTGCTTTCGGAGCCACGATTCAAACTCTGGCCGTTTTGATCTTCACGAACTGCAGCGGTAGCATGCCAACACACTGGAGCCATTCCCACTTCTAAGATAGAAAATGTAGCTAAAAACTGATACCATGTTTCCTTGAAGGTATTTAAGGACCGAGCGGAATTTTCGCTCGCATCCCGGAAATTACTACAAAAAACCCATGAGAGGTTGTAAGATGAACAAATTCCTGCTGGATATTCCCGAAAAGCTGGAAACCGAACGGCTATACTTGCGCCCCTATAAAGCAGGAGATGGCGCTATGGTTTATGCTGCCGGCTTACGAAACCAGGACCATCTGGCCGAATTTGAGTCAGACAACGTGCTGATGCACTTGAAGAACGAAGAACACGCAGAAGTGATCGTCAGAGAATTAGCAGCAGATTGGATAGCCCGTAACTGCTTCTTCATCGGCATATTTGAGAAAGCTTCAGATGAATGGTGTGGGCAGGTGTATGTCGAGCCGACTAATTGGGAATTACCAGAATTCGCAATCGAATACGTGGCCGATGTCAATTCCGAAGGGAAAGGATATATCTCAGAGGCCGTCACCAGCGTTTTGGGATTGTTGTTCGGAGAGATGGGGGCGTCCCGAGTGAAGAGTGATTGTAGCGAGAACAACATCCGAAGCTGGCGACTCCTTGAGCGGTGTGGATTCAGGCGTGAAGGGCACCTTCTAGAGAACAGGAGAAACACCGACGGATCCTTTCACGGAGATTACCTGTATGGTCTTTTACGACGGGAGTACGAAAATCGTTCACCCAAGTAAAGGGCTTTAGCTCAAAACCGATAATGGTTAACGGGTCATTCTGGTTGGTTTTTAGCATTCCTCTGTTACGATAAAGGGGAAGTTCGATGAACATCGACGATGCGCAGGACTCACAAATGGAAATCACATTCAAGGCAATAGGTCTCATACGCAGTCCTTTCCAGGATTTGGAAGCCATGCCCATTCAACCCGCCAGTAAAGCCAGTGGTCCGGGCAGGGTCGAGATTTTTCCCGAATATCAAGACGGCTTAAAGGATTTGGATGGGTTCTCGCATATCATCCTGCTCTACCATATGCACGCTATTCGAGAACACTCTCTTACCGTGACCCCTTTTCTCGATACATCCCCGCGGGGTTTATTTGCGACTCGAGCGCCAGCACGGCCAAATCCAATTGGTCTCTCTATTGTCAATTTGATTCGTGTTGAAGGCGGCGTTCTCTATGTCGATGACCTGGATGTTCTGGACGGCACGCCGCTCCTCGATCTAAAACCGTATGTACCCGAGTTCGACCATAGACCGGACGCCCGCATAGGCTGGCTGGAGAAGGCCAGTGGGGAGGTCAAGGGGAAGACTTCGGATAATCGCTTCAGGTGATCGCCTGAAGGTTTTGAGACCGAGGGGGAATCGGGAATGATATTGCGGAGGGCCTTATGGCTGATATCCCTGAAGTTCGCTCTGAGTTTGAGCTAGGTGAGACAGCACGATTGACAAAGACTATTGTTGAAAGAGATATTGCCACGCTTGCCGAGATTACCGGGGATTTCAACCCGGTTCACATTAACGACGCGTTTGCTCAGAGGACACGCTTTCAGGGGCTCATAGCACATGGGATTTTGAGTGCGGGCTTAATCTCTGCAGTTCTGGGGATGAAGCTTCCTGGTCCTGGTGCCATTTACTTAAGCCAAAGGTTGAATTACCTTTACCCCACCAAGGTTGGTGATACGCTTACGGCTGAGGTCGAAGTTACGAAGTGGAGTAAGGAAAAGAATATTATTCACCTCAACACTCGATGTTTCAACCAGGACGAAAGAAACGTTGTAGAAGGAGAAGCGGTGCTGTTGATAGAACCCCTTCGACGGAATATTGTTGGATAGGTAGCCGGAAGAATTGCACTATTGTTTAATATTCAACCACGCTCATAGTACCCATTACGGGGTAGTCTTTCCGCCGATTTTGAAGATCAAAGGTCCACTTCAAGGGTGACTCTTTGTATCAAAAGGAGGAAGTAATGTTAAACCAAGTGCATGACCATATCGTCAGCGAACTGAGCCAGAGTAGTCGTACAGACACGATCTTCGTGGTGACAGCCATCCTATTTAACCTCGTCGTTCTCGGCATCAACTCCTCTGTGGCCGATGCTGCATCTGGAAGAAGCGGCGATACTGTAAATGACATCGTGTTGATCGTTTTCATTATCATGACGCTCTTGATAAATGCGATCGCGATTTCGGCATTGAACCTCGGTAAGCGGACTCGTCAAATGCTGCTTGATGGATTAGTCAAGATGTACAGCGACAATAACGTGGAGAAGTATTACAGCCCTTCGCTTCTGTCGAATTACAATGCCCGTTATCTGCTGTTTAGCGGCGTCATTGGCACCCTGGCGCTCACCGCGATCGCAGTTCCGCTGATCATCCGTTTCCTATAGGCTTTACCTGGAAGGACTTAAGGGGAAGGGGGGCTGGACAAATATTTCGAGTCGTTGGCATGGATTGGTAGGGTATGTCTTTATATTATGAGAGGTTTCTGCCATTGATGACGTGTGGATTGCAACAATGAGAGCAAGGTTTTCAAAGCTGCTTGGCATGGCGCCGCTCCTATTGCTTCTATCCTGTGCGACACCTGTCGAGCAACAGGTTCCGTCAAGTGTCGATATTCCGACTGAGACAAAAACCGTTTCAGCAGAAGCACTAACCCCAGAACTGACGACGGAGCCACTATCGGATGTAGACCCCACAGTACCCCAATCGGGTATGAGTTCTAGAAAAAATGAAAAATCGGACCAGGTCGACCTTCTGTCTTCTGAGGTTGGCACATCTGCAGCCCGGGTCCACTTGGTCGCGACGGTTTGGGAGGAGGAGCCGCGCCTCCCAATCCTTAATTATCACCAATTCTCGCCGGAATCCGCGAAATTTTCCACGGCGATGAAGACCAGGCTTCCAGATTTACAAACCCATCTTCAGAGTCTATATGACAGCGGCTATAGTCTGGTTTCCTTGGAAGATTGGTTGAAAGGCGACCTTCGTGTTCCAGAGGGTCGTCGCCCTCTGATTATCACGATGGATGACCTTTTCTATAACAACCAACTCACGCTGACCGAGGGTGGAGACCCTGATCCAAGCACCGGGATCGGGGTGATGTGGGAGTTCTCACAGGCGCACCCAGATTTCGGGTTTCAATTGGCCCTATTCGCGACTCTGGGTGATAAGCTCTACGCGAACCCAGAGTTTCCAACATGGGAGGATAAGTTGGGGGAGGCTATCGCCTGGGGATTTGACCATGGAGCGATTACTTACAACCATTTCTACACCCATCCACATCTAGATCAGATAGAGCTGCGTCATATTGTTTGGAACGCCAGAAAGAACGACGAATATTTACGAAGCCTTTTGGAGCAGGTGGGGAGAGAGGACATCATCCCTTCTCTGAGCAATATTTTCGCTCTTCCATATAGCGTTTGGCCCACGAGTACGATGGGAATTCAACTTCTCCTGGCATATGAAAACCCAGAGGGGCTTCCCCTACAGGCGGTCATGGAATCCGACTTTATCTCTCGAGCGAAATTCTTACCCCCGCCTTACGCGGCTGATTTTGATCCCTGGCATATCCTGCGCATCGTCGCCGATCAGAACGCGATTGATTACTTGGCGGAAAATTCCGGGCAATTCCCAACAGCTGTTCATTGTGAGTTCGAGAATCTTGAGCAGGCTCGAATTGAGGATCGAGCCTTTCTGGCAGGAGAAATCAGACAAGCTCTGAAACAAGGGAGATGCCCTGAAGGTGTTTATAGCTTAGGTGGGAAGGTCTTCGCCACTTCCTCCTCGGGCGTCCACCTAATCTTTCCGGAAGAAGGTGGGGGGTAAAAGCGACCGAGTAAACTCAAGTAGCTCGGGGAAAATCACGGAAATGGCGTTGCCATCTTTTTGAATCCGCATCTTATCCTGATCCAGATGCTTGGCGGTTTGCGCTTGTCATAATAAACTTATGGGCAATGTCTGACGCTCTTGAACTCGACGCCAAGGTGTTTGCCCAGGTAGTTAAACACACTCCTCTCGTTTCGATTGACCTCATCCTGCAAGATCCCCAAGGCAGGATCTTCCTTGGGTGCCGCCGCAACCAACCGGCAAAGGGGAAATGGTTTGTTCCTGGTGGTAGGATCCGCAAAGGTGAAGGACTCGACCAGGCGCTTAGTCGTATCGTAAGGGAAGAGCTGGGCGTAGAATCCATTCCATCCGCGGCGGAGTTTATAGGTGTATTCGAGCATTTCTACGAGGACAATTTTGCTGCAGAAGCGGGATATGGGACGCACTTTGTCGTCCTGGCGCACAAATTTATATTTGAGTCGCCCCTGACAAACTTGCCCCACGCTCAGCATTCGGAGTACCAGTGGTGGGACATCGCAGAGCTTATGAAATCGCCGAAAGTTCACCCCTATACAAAAGCATACTTTAAATAACCTAAAATGATTGAAAGATCCACATGGGAGGTTTAGTTCTATGGCAAAGGAAGCGTTTCAGGATAACTACCCCGACGACCTAAGCTATTGCTACGGATGCGGCCGTCTTAATGAAGATGGACTTCAAATCAAGAGCTATTGGGATGGGGATGAAACCGTGGCGCGATACACTCCGCGGCCCAGCCACATCGCTATACCTGGATACGTGTATGGTGGTTTGATCGCTTCGCTGATCGACTGTCATTCAACGGGGACCGCTTCTGCTGCGGCTTATCGAGCAGAGGGGCGTGAGATGGACACGGATCCACCGCTGCGGTTCGTGACAGCCTCGCTTCATGTCAACTATCTCCGTCCGACGCCACTTGGTGTCCCCTTAGAAATTCGGGGAAAGGTGATAGAGATAAAGGGGCGTAAAGTTATCGTCGAGTCAACCCTTTCCGCTGAAGGGAAGATTTGTGCGCAAGGGGAGGTTGTAGCTGTGCAGATGCCAGAAGATATGTTCGGTACGAAGGAATAAGGCAGCTATACTGCTTGCATACCTCAGTTGTAGAATCTAGCGTTTGTAGGACCAATTAATTGTCATACGCCGATTGAGATCTCAATGTCCAACAATTGATCTATCCAGCGCCTTCCACCATTGCTTATGCAATATGTGGAGACAGGCAGCTCTGCTCCCGGTCCTGTGGGGGATTTATCATCCCGAGCTTGTCGAGGGGCCACTCCCCTCGCGAAGCACTCTTGGCTACTACGGAGTGCTACGCGAAGCGCAGCGTGGAGCACACCCCCCGGATCAAACGTCGAACTCTCAGACCAAACCTATTATCTAATCCAAGCAGGGTTAACTCCTCCAATGAAGCGCAAATCGGAGCAGATTGGACAGAGCCCACCCTTGGAAGTTGGGCCCACATGGAATCGCAAAGGAAGCCATTCGGAAGGGGGTGC